>CAIODE010000273.1 GCA_903856875.1 uncultured Burkholderiales bacterium | reverse complement strand
CCCGTGATGTAGGGGTGCACGCTAATGGCCATCATGCGGGGGATGGTGGCGGCGTCACGCCACAAGCGGTCAAGTTGCAGCACACCGCGGTGGTACATTTCCTCGCTTCGATGGTTCTGAAGGGCCATCATGGGAATGTCATTCAACTCCACCGTATAAGGCACTGCAAGCACTGGTTTGGGCTTGGCATGCAACCAAGTGGGCAGGTCGTCTAAAACCCAATTGGCCACATAAGAGATGCCTGCAGCAGACAAATAGTCCAAGGTCTCGTCTGTTTCAGTCAAGCCTGGGCTCTCCCAACCCACGGGGGCCTTGCCCGTGAAGTTCTTGATCGACTGCATGGTTTGATCAATGGCTTTGACCTGGTCTTCCACCTTGTGCATCGGGCCCTGAACATAGCCGTGGCCCATGAACTCCCAATCGGCTTTCAAGGCAGCTTGTGCAACGCTGGGATAAGACTCGCACACAATGCCGTTGATGGCCATGGTGGGCGTAATGCCGCGCTTTTGCAAAGCATCAAAAATTCTCCAAAAACCAACGCGCATGCCGTACTCATGCCAAGACCAATTGGCCAAATCTGGCAGCAGCGGCTGTCCCATAGGCGGCGACAAGACAGAACGTGGCATGGCACGCTCGATGGACCAATGCTCCACATTCACGATGATCCAAACCAACATGCGATTGCCATCGGGCAATTGCAAAGTGGGCCTGTCGACAATGGCTTGAAAGGGGGCACGATCGCTGAGTAATTTGTTCTGCAGGGTCACATCGGTCTCCCAAAATTAGATAACGCTTAATTTTGCACTCAAGACCCGCAAATTCTGTTAAATTTTTAAAACTTTAAAGTGCAAGGGTCATCCATGTTTTACGGCGAAATTGAAGGCAGCGGGTTCCAAGTCATCGAACCAGAATTTGCAGCCTGCTTTGTAGGCCATGCTCGCGTTGAAAGACTGTGGACTGGCGCACGTTGGTCTGAGGGGCCTGCTTGGTTTGGTGGCGGTCGCTATTTGCTATGGTCTGATTTGCCTAACAACCGCATCATGCGTTATGACGATACCGACGGCTCGGTGTCTGTGTTTCGCCAACCCTCAGGCTATGCCAACGGCAACACGGTAGACCTGCAAGGCCGTTTGATCACCTGCGAGCACTACAACCGACGGGTTACCCGCACCGAGCACAACGGCAGCATCACGGTGCTGGCCGACGCCTTCAATGGCAAGCGTTTGAACTCCCCCAACGATGTGGTGGTCAAGTCTGATCATTCCATTTGGTTCACCGACCCCGACTACGGCATCATTGCAGACTACGAAGGCCAAATAGGCACCATGGACCAAGATGGTTGCCACGTCTACCGCATTGACCCCCACAGCTTGGAAGTGACCCGAGTCGCCCATGACTTTGACCACCCCAATGGCTTGGCATTTTCAACCAATGAAAAGCATTTGTTCATTGCCGACAGTGGCGGCACCGAGGGTCACAACAGGCCCAAGCACATTCGGCGCTTCGAGGTAGACGCCTCCGGGAAAACCCTAGGTTCCTCCTCCGTGTTTGCAGAATGCCCCGCTGGTTTCTTTGATGGCTTCCGAATCGATCAACAAGACCGCCTGTGGACCAGCTGTGCGGAAGGCGTTATTTGCTACAGACAAGACGGACAACTGATTGGTAAAATCAAAATACCCGAGATGGTGGCCAACCTCACGTTTGGCGGTGTTCAACGCAATCGACTTTTCATTTGCGGAACCACATCGCTTTATGCGGTCTATCTCAAGGTCAACGGATAAGGGACACCTATGAATTTACGCGTCATTTCTACGCCTGCTCAGCCTGTTCAGACTGCACCTGTGCTCACCGCACAGGAGGCCGTTGGCATTGCCAAAAAACTGGCTCCCAAATTTGCCGAGCGCGCAGCGCATGCAGAAAAAATTCGCCGCGTCCCTGAAGAATCGATTGAAGAACTCAATGCCAGCGGCCTGCTGAGGCTCATGCAACCCAAGCGCTTTGGGGGCTCTGAATTAGGTCTGGGCGTTTTAATGGATGTGGTGCTAGAAATATGCAAGGGCTGTTCGTCCACGGCATGGGCTTACTCCAATTTAGCATCGCATGCCTGGAACATTGGCCAGTTTGAATTGCAAGCCCAAGAAGATGTGTGGGGCGAAGACCCCTTTGCCCTGGCTGCCACAGGCTTTGCATTTCCTTGTGGCAAAGCGGTGCCTGTTGAGGGCGGTTACAAAGTCACAGGCAAATGGCCATTTGGCAGCGGTGTCGATGCCTCTACATGGATGTTGGTCGGCGCCATGACGGAGCAGAATGGTGGCGCGCCCCAAAGACGTTTCTTTTTAATTCCTCAGGCAGATTTCAAAAGCCAAGACAACTGGCAAGCCTATGGCCTGGGCGGTACAGGTAGCCACGACGTACATGCCACCGACGCCTTTGTTCCTGAACACCGCAGTGTGTCGGCCGAAATTTTTGCAGCAGGCCAAAACTTGCCAGGCGCCAAGCTCTACAGCAACAAGCTGTTTCAAATGCCCACCTTTGCGGCCTTTGCTTATGTTCTGGCCATCGTGCCCCTTGGCACAGCCAAAGCAGCCGTAGAACAATTTACAGTCACCATGCGCAATCGGGCAGGCACCTACACAGGTTCACGCATCGCCGAATTGGCCTCTGTTCAAGCGCGCATTGCCGAAGCAGCGGCCTGTGTGGAGTTTGCCGAAACAGTCATTCGCCGCGATTGGACAGAATTGGAAACCTCGGTAGAGAACAACGATTTTCCAAGCATGGAAACCAAATTGCGCTGGAAACGCAATGCCGCGTTTGCCACCAGCTTGGCTGTGCGCAGCATAGATGCACTCATGCCTGCAGCAGGCGCAGCGGGTCTTTCACTTCACTTACCGCTTCAAAGACAATTCAGAGACATTCATGCGGCCTCATCGCACATTGGGCTCACATGGGATGTGCATGCGGCAGCCTACGGACAAAGTGCCCTAGGCTTGCAGCCACAAGGTGGTTTGTTACTTTAATTTGAACAGCTTCTTGGCATTGCCCCCAGTGATCAAATCGCGATCACTTTTGGGCAAGCGCTTCACCGCAGAAATGAGTCCCAGCGGGTCAACCTCGGCCATGTCATAGGGGTAGTCTGTGCCCAGCATCACATGGTCTGGGCCAAATCGATCAATCATGTTGCGCAGCATGCCTGGGTCAAATGTGATGGTGTCAAAGTAAAACCTCTCCAAATACGTAGAAGGTTTGCGCTTGATCACAGTGCGGCCATCGGGACGTGCGCCATGCACATGGTCCATGCGCGCCCAGTAGTGTGCCAAGTAGCCACCGGCGTGAGCCAACAGCACTTTCAACTTGGGGTTGCGCTCCATCACACCATCAAAAATCAAATGACTGACCGCAATGGTGGTGTCTAAAGGATTGCCAATGACGTTGTTGAAGTAATGGTTCTCAAGTCGGCTGGCTTCGGTAAAGCCATTGGGGTGAATGAACAAAGGCACACCCAATTCACTGACGGTTGCAAAAAACTTCTCCAGTTTCAAAGAAGGGTCTGTCAGGT
>CAIODE010000272.1 GCA_903856875.1 uncultured Burkholderiales bacterium | reverse complement strand
GGCGGTGACGATCAGGGTGCGACGCCGGATGATGGAAGCGGCGACGGTGGAGATGGAGGCGGTGCCGATGATGGCAGCGATGTCATCATATCGCATCCGCCCGCTGACGCCCGAAACCATGACCATGATCGCCTGGATGAGGCGCTGAACGACAAAAGCAAACATTCGCTTCCCTGAAAATCAAGCTCTGACTATGCAACAAACAGGCCCGTTTTGGACAGAGGGGAATCCCCACTTTGGGGCCATTATGACAACATCCCGCGGACTCTTCTTGAGAGACGAAATCAATTCAAGCGAATGGGCCCGTACCAAGCCTGAGCGTTGCTTCGCGTGTTGTCGCTGTCGGTCATTAAACCAATGCCAATCAGTGCCCCTGGCGGTTCACCAAATGCCTTTTCATAATCTGCCCGAATATTGCGCTCGTAGGACAGCCATTGGTTCAATCGGTCGGCCCCTGACTCCACCACAATTTTGCGAATGCGATCGGTGCGCGGATTTTGAATCACTGAATTCACAGGCCTTTGATTGCACCACACATACATCAGGGTGGCATAGGGCATGGGCTGCCCCGTCAACACATGCGTTAACTCGCTCAACATGGCATTTTTTGGAGAAAACTGCGCTCTATCGCCATCAAAGGCCAACACCAACCTCACGGGTGAATCGTCTTGGTCGCGTTGCGCCATGTCAGCGCCGTCAATCAGGTTTTTGATCTGCCAGGAAAAAGCCAAGCTTGATAAATATTCAGGCTCTACGCGAAGGTCTTTTCGCAACATGCTGGCGGATGAACGTGCATTGGCCATCAAGGCACTGTGGTTGCTCACCTTGACCACCGAATATTGCGTAGCCACTTTGCCAGGAATTTTGACAGCATCCCACTTCATTTGATCTTCGGGCTGCCAGATTGTGGCGGCGGCTTGATTCTTTGCTTGAGTCGATTCTTGTGTATTGACTTTGGCGATGGGTTGCAAACTGCTACAACCCTGCAAAAACAGAAACGTCAAACCCCATGCCATCAGAACGCATCTTTGAGCAGCAAACTGAAGCAGCGTGGCTTTGATCATTTATTTTCTTTGGAAAAATTCAGTCACAACATCTTGCGCCACTTGTTGCAACTGAGTTGCTGTGGCCTCATCAATGGCATTGGCACCATGAGTTAAGTAGCTTGGATCCAACTTGTTGTATTTGACGCCTACGGGTGAACGGCCATAAAGCGTTGCATAGGTCGTGCATGCTGCCAAATAAGTACCCAGCAAGGAGGGATGCGTGCCGTCTGGCAGGTGGAGTTTCAAGTTCGGAAATCTTAGATAAACCTCCCTGAATGCCAAGCCCACTGGGATGACTAATGCACCAATTTCATTGCCCACTTCAACATACATTGACTCATTAAGCTCAATATTTTGAGCACTGTATCTGGCGTGCGGTGCTTCATACGCTGGCGTCAAGAAAAGTGCCACCTGCCCGCCTCTGGCTTTGATCAGATCAGCATGTTCTTTAGCTACTGTTCTAAAAGTATTACGTCGATTTCTTGAAAGTGGCTCACCACTGCCACCTTGCAAGACCACCCATTCAAAAGCTTGCGGAACACCAATGCGGCCCACCTCAGTGAGGTGCGCCACGTTGTGGTGGTGTAAGGCAGAGCCGCCAATGGTAGAAGATTTAAATCTCAGCCGAGTGCCAAGTTCAGGGTCGGCTGCCTTCACGAGGTCGGCAACATGGTTGTGAAGGCTGTTGTTGTAGTAAATGTAACTATTCCCAATAAATAACACTCTCTCAGGGCTTTGCTCCGCTTGAGGTTTAACTTTGGGTACAAACTGTGCAAATGCATCAGTCAGTAAATTGGCACAAAGCACAAGGCCGATTAGGCAAAATCGCATGATGAACTACTTTATAGAGTCTACTAAGGCTTGAGAAGCTTCATGAAGTCTTGGTCAAGTTGCGCAAGTGAACGGTTGATTTTTTCACGCTTGCCTGAAGTCCACTGCTTTTGTTCCTTTATTTTTTCGTTGGCCAACCCAATCATGCGCTTCATCTCTGAGGCCTGAGGACCACCAGACGTGGCTCTATGTTGAACAATGGCAATAGGGTCCAAGGTTTTGCGAAACTCTGCTTCTGACATGGGTAG
>CAIODE010000271.1 GCA_903856875.1 uncultured Burkholderiales bacterium | reverse complement strand
TGTTGCCCCGCGTTGACCACATGCGCTTCATTCACGACCCTGTGAACCATGCCTACATTCACAACGAAGAACCCGTCTGGCAAGAAGATCCGCTGCTGGAACTTGAAACCCGTATTTTGGCGCTGCACGACCCCAGCAATGTGGCCGCTATCATTGTCGAGCCGGTTGCGGGCTCTGCGGGTTGGTATTTGCCGCCCAAGGGCTATTTGAAACGCCTGCGCGAAATTTGCAACAAGCACGGCATCTTGCTTATTTTTGACGAGGTCATCACAGGCTTTGGCCGCATGGGCACCAACTTCGGCGCCGACTATTACGGTGTGGTGCCCGACATGCTCAACTTTGCCAAATGCGTGACCAATGGCGTCATCCCTTTGGGCGGTGTGGTCTGCCGTGATTTCATCTACGACGCCATGATGAACGCTGGCGCACCCGATCACGCCATTGAGTTTTTCCATGGCTATACCTACTCAGGCCACCCTGTGTCTTGCGCTGCGGCCATTGCCACCCTGAAACTGCTCAAAGATGAAAACCTGTTTGCCCGCGCCGCTCAAATGGGGCCAGTGTTGGGCGATGCCATGCACAGCGCCTTCAAAGGCCTGCCCAATGTCATTGGCATCCGAAGCCTGGGCTTGGCGGGAGCGGTCGAGTTGTCGTCCCTCGCGGGCGCACCAGGCAAGCGGGCCTACGACATTTTCATAGACTGCTACAACAAGGGTGTTTTGGTGCGCGCTGCCGGCGAAAACCTGGTCCTGTGCCCGCCCTACATTGTTGAAAAAGAACACATCGACAAAATGGTCAATGTGTTGGCCGACAGCATTCGAAAACATGCCTGACATCCAGCCACGCTCCCGCGCCTTTCAACGCCTTGCGAAAGCCGAATGAATTGGTGAGTTGATTTTTGCGTTCGCTGGCTTACTTTTCTCAAATTGCACTGACCTTGCTGGTGGCGGTGGCCGCCGCATTGCTTTGCCAATGGCTGCGAACGCCTATTCCCTGGATGATTGGTCCCTTGTTGGCCACGGCTTGCATGTCTGTCGGCGGTGCGCCCACCAGAAGCTCGGGCCACCTTCGCAATCTGGGGCAATGGGTCATTGGTTCCGCTTTGGGTCTGTACTTCACCGCCGATGTAGGCCAGTTAGTGCTCAGTTTGTGGTGGGCCATTTTGTTGGGCATTGCCTGGGCAATGGCCATGGGTTTCAGCTTCGGCTTGTGGCTGCATTGGCGCAATGCCGCCAACATGCCCGAACTCTCTGCCAAGCACATGCGGGCTACCTCCTACTTTGCAGGGGCCATTGGCGGCGCCTCAGAAATGACCTTGATGGCTGAGCGCTACCATGCCAAAACCGACTTGGTGGCCGCCTCTCACAGTTTGCGTTTGGTCTTGGTGGTGGTGTGTTTGCCTTTTGGCATGCAGTGGTTCCAAGCGCATTGGGGTTTGCAAGTGAACAGCAACTTGTTGCCAGGACCGCGAATATTGCTGTGGCCTGGTATTTTTTACTTGGCCATGGCCACAGGTGCGGGCGCCTTGTTCATGGCCTTCATCAAACGCAACAACCCTTGGTTCATGGGGCCGCTCGCGGTGTCAATGGGCGTCACCTTGGCAGGCATTCAATGGACAGCCATTCCTTCAGAGATGTCCAACATGGCACAACTCTTCATTGGCATCAGTTTGGGTGTCCGATTTCAACGTGATTTCCTTCACACCGCGCCAAAATGGTTGCTGTCTGTTGCAGTAGGAACATTTGGCATGCTGCTGGCCTCCATTGCCTTTGGCTGGGCCTTGGCATGGAGCACAGGACTGCATCCGGCCACTTTAATTTTGGGCACCTCGCCGGGTGGCATTGCTGAGATGGCCATCACGGCCAAAGTATTGGAGTTGGGTGCGCCGGTGGTCACGGCGTTTCAGGTGTGCCGCTTGATTGCGGTGCTGCTCATTGTGGGGCCGCTCTACCGCAGGCTAGAGTTGCCCGATTGAGCAAGCTAAAACAGGAAAATCAGTGAACCACGACGGGTTGCTGGGCCAGACCCGTATAGCGCTCTAAAGTGTCTTCCACTTCTTCTTGTGTGGGGGTGTTTTCTTGCCAGGCCTGAATGTGCATTTGGAACATTTCTGCCCAAGAGCCATCGAGGTAAACCTCTTTGCCTGATCGTTTGTCGACGATTTCAAAGCCGTGGCGCTCTAACATGGGGGGTTTTGAGATGGATGCCGCCTCACCGGTGTCGTTGGCCAACACATGCATGACGGCAAAAGATTCAGATTCGTACAACAAGTTCATAGCGTCATTCTGACTGAAGTTCGTCTACTTTAGACAGGGTTGTTGTAAATTTTTTCAAGAAGGAAGCGCCGCTAAGTTTTCGGTGTCGCGCATTTCCATGTCGATGAAGTTGCCACTGACTTGGGTGATCTTGATTCGCACGGGCATACCGCCGTGGGCGTTCGACAACCACATTTCAATTTGG
>CAIODE010000270.1 GCA_903856875.1 uncultured Burkholderiales bacterium | reverse complement strand
TCGGAGGTGAAACCTACCAACACCTTCAAGCCTAAAGGCGCTGCACGCGTTTGAATCACCTCAATGGTTTGTGGATGGCAATCGCTGGCTACAAGGATGTTGTTGCTTTTTGATTTAACCGAGCGCTTGGCCAAGGTCATAGCCTCGGCAGCAGCAGTCGCTTCGTCCAACATGGAGGCGTTGGCAATGGGCATGGCCGTTAAATCACAAATCATCGTTTGGAAATTGACCAAAGCTTCCATGCGGCCTTGACTGATTTCGGCTTGGTAGGGTGTGTAGGCGGTATACCAAGCGGGGTTTTCCAAGATGTTGCGCAAGATCACGCCCGGCGTGTGTGTGCCGTAATAGCCTTGGCCGATGAAACTCTTGAGTATTTTGTTTTGTTGCGCCATGGCTTTGAGCTCTGCCAAAGCACCAGCCTCTGTAACGGGCGCAGGCAACTTCATGGCCTGACTGCGAGCAATGGAGGCAGGCACGATGCTGTCAATGAGCGCGCGGCGTGAAGCCTGGCCTATGACCGACAACATGTGTTTTTCATCTGCTTCACTGATGCCAATGTGGCGTGCAATGAATTCATGCTCGTGTTCGAGTTGAATTAAAGGTGTGGCAGAGGACATCAACATGGTTTGACTTTCAGACTCAATTTGTATCAAAAATTAAAAAGCAAAAAACTTCAAAAAATTTTCAATGAGATGCTGCAAACGCTGAGTAAGCAGTTTCGTCCAGCAAAGCATCCACTTGCGACGCATCAGACAACTTGACCTTGAAGAACCAGCCAGCGCCCAGGGGGTCGGTATTCGCCAAGGAGGGATCGTCACGCAGGGCTTCATTCACTTCCGTAATTTCGCCACTGATCGGCATGTAAACATCGGCAGCCGCCTTCACCGACTCCACCACACCCGCCACAGCCTTTTGTTCAAAACTGCTTCCAACTTCAGGCAGTTCAACAAACACCACATCTCCCAACGCATCTTGCGCATGGTGTGTAATGCCCACTGTGGCCACATCGCCGTTCACCAAAATCCACTCATGCTCTTCCGTGTACTTCAAACTCATTTTTCTCTCCTTGTTTAATTTGGTTCAGTTAATTGGGGTCAGATCACAATTGTTTTAAAAAGTTTTTGTATGTCAGCCGCGGTAATAGTGATTGGGTACAAACGGCATAGCACTCACGGTCATTGGCACCGCCTTGCCTCGCACCATGGCGTTCACCACAGTTCCTAAGCGCGCACTTGCCACATCGACATAGCCCATGGCTACAGGTACATTGGCGGTTGGGCCAAGCAAGCCGCTAGAGACTTCGCCAACTTTGACGCCTTGCATATTCTGCAATTCCACATGCTCACGAACGGGCACACGCTCTTGCGCGATAAGGCCGACACGCTTGCGGGTGAGGGCGCGGGTGCCATCCAATTGTCCCAACACAATGTCAGCTCCAGGAAAACCACCTGCGCGTGCACCAACTGTGCGGCGAACTTTTTGAATGGCCCAATTGAGGCCCGCTTCGATGGGTGTGGTGCTGGTGTCAATGTCGTTGCCATACAAACACAAGCCTGCTTCTAGGCGCAAAGAGTTTCGTGCACCTAAGCCAATCGGCTTGACCTCAGCTTGAACTAACAACGCACGCGCAAATGCATCCACATGATCGTTGCGCACGGAAATTTCAAATCCATCTTCTCCGGTGTAGCCAGAACGGGTAATGAACAAATCAGCACCATGCCAATCAAAAGCAGCCCCCGTCATGAAGACCAATTTTTCAACGCCAGTCAGCATGCGTGACAAAGCATCTACAGCCTTGGGTCCTTGCAATGCCAACAGTGCACGCTCAGGCATGGGAATGATTTGGCACTTTGTACCAATTCGCGCTTGAATGTGCGCAATGTCATTTACTTTGCACGCGCCATTCACAATCACAAAAATATCGGTACCGCGGTTGACAAACATCAAGTCGTCAATGATGGTGCCTTCGTCCGTGAGGAGCAAACCATATCGCTGTTTGCCCACGGGTAAATCAATCACATCGACAGGCATCAAGGATTCAAACGCTGCAGCGGCATGGGCGCCGACCAAGCGCAACTGACCCATGTGAGAGACATCAAACAAGCCAGCCGCACAGCGCGTATGGATGTGTTCCGCCATCAATCCCATGGGATATTGAACAGGCATGCTGTACCCGGCAAAAGGTACCATGCGTGCGCCCAATTCAAGATGCAAAGCATTCAGTGGGGTATTAAGCAAAACAGTGGTGTCAGCGGACAAATCAGTTCTCCAAGGGCAATGTAAAGCCATGACCGAAATCATGGGTTGCCCTCGCTGTCCGCTTTACCTGAGCGATTCGCCGGTTGAGCCCTTCAAACAGAAAGACCCACTGCGGGTTGCGCCTTCGGTGGAGGGTTCGACCAGATGGCCCGCCCTCTCTCTCCAGTAAGGAAGCGTTCATGGCCAAACCACGAACGTTTGTCAGTCCTTGGTACCTGAGCGTTCAGAAACATTTTGGT
>CAIODE010000269.1 GCA_903856875.1 uncultured Burkholderiales bacterium | reverse complement strand
TGTCGTGTTGCTGTCGCCGCCTGCGCCTGGGTTGTCTTGGGTATCGGCGATGACCACTGGCAAAGAGGATGTGGCTGCTTTGGCCATGGCCTGAACAACCGCTTCGCGAGCGGGCAACCATTCGGGTTGCCAAAGCGAAGGCTGGCTGACCGCTTGAAAAAGTTGCTCAACCACTTTTTCTGCTTGCTCGCCATGCCCCCACACCACAGGACCACATTCGTCGAAATCAGAAGCAGGAAATCCCATGCAAAAACTCAACATCACGCCCGAGTCATGGTCGAGTGCCAGCAATTGTTCATAGGCTGTTTTGGCGGGCTCCATCCAAGTGCTTTGAGCATTCAAAGAAATTAAATACGGGAAACGCCTTGCATGCATGGGTTCTTTGCGGCCCAGCTTTAAACGGCGCTGCATGAGTTGTGCGGCCAAATCACCCGTATCGGCCATGTCAATGTGCGGGTAAGTGCGGTACGAAACCAAACCATCACTGAGCGCCAACATGCGCTTGGTCACATTGGCGTGCAAATCTAGACTGGCAATGATGGGCATGGCGGGGCCTACCAATTGCCGAATGCGCGAAATCAATTCACCTTCGCTGTCATCGGCATTTTCTGCCACTGCCGCACCATGCAAATCCAAATACACACCGTCCAAGCCTTGGGGCAAGGCACGCTGCACATCCTCCAAGATGGCTTGGCTGATGCGCTCAAACGCATCCTGGGTCACGTACGAAGAAGGTGTGGCACCCGCCCAGGCAGAAGGCACAAGCTCCCAGTGCAAACGCTTGGCCACGTCGATGAAGCCGGCAATGGGGATATTGATACCCGTGAGTTGCTCAATCACCGCCTGCCCGCGCATGTAGGCAGGAAAAGATTCACCGCGATTGAACGCCGTCCAATCGGCCAAGCTGGGTGCGAAGGTATTGGTCTCGTGCTGATAACCAGCGATCAAAATGCGTGTCATGGCAATTTTTGGAATTTAAAAACGATTAAAAAATAGCAGGTGGCGCTGCTTCAAATAATTTGCGCGTGTACGCGTGTTGTGGTGAAGCGTACAAGTCAGCTGTGCGTCCTGCCTCGACAATTTCGCCTTGGTGCATCACGATCACATGATCGCAAAGCTGAGCAGCCACACGCAAATCATGCGTGATGAACAACATGCCCAAGCCCAAGCGTGCTTGAATTTCTCGCAGCAAAGTGAGAATCTGAGCCTGTACACTGACATCGAGCGCGCTCACAGCCTCATCGGCCACCAACACCTTAGGTTCGCAGGCCAAAGCGCGTGCAATGGCCAGGCGCTGTCTTTGCCCACCACTGAATTGCGTAGGGTATCGGCTGAGCGACTCCACAGGCAAGCGAACTTGTTGCATCAAGGTTTCAGACAGTTTGCGTGCTTTGTCTTCTGACATGCCAAAGTTGATGGCGCCTTCCACAATGGATTGGCCCACTGTGCGCCTCGGATTCAATGAACGATTGGGATCTTGAAAAACCACCTGCACATGGCTGCGCAAAGGCCTTAATTGACTTTCGCTCAAGGTGGCAATTTCATGATCGGCCCAATGAATCTCGCCTGCCGTCGGGTCAATCAATCGAATGAGGCACCGTGCCAAGGTCGATTTGCCAGAGCCAGATTCACCCACAATGCCAATCGTTTCACCTGCTCGCACAGCCACGCTGGCCGCCTTCAAGGCATGCGTTTCATGACCTCGGCCTAACCAATCTCGGCTCACATACGTTTTTGTAACGGCCGTGCCCTTCAAAATGGCTGCGCCTTGCGCCTCTGGCCTTGGCGGCGGCGGCGTCATGCTGGGTACGGCCGCCAACAGGG
>CAIODE010000268.1 GCA_903856875.1 uncultured Burkholderiales bacterium | reverse complement strand
TCGCTGCCCAGCCCTAAAGCAATGAGTTTGCCTGCTCTGATTTGCGGTAAGGCCACATGGATCGGCAAGAACATGATGTCAACTTGACCCCCCAACAAGTCTGAAACAGCAGGCGCGGTTCCTCGATAAGGAATGTGCGTTAGAAACACATTGGCAGTGCTCTTAAAGAGTTCCATCGACAAATGATGAGGTGTGCCAACACCGGGTGATGCGTAATTGATCCGACCAGGATTGGCTTTGGCCGTGGCCACCAATTCGGCTGCGCTTTTGAAGTTGGACTTGGGATGCGTGACCAACAAGAGCTGTCCCCAGCTGGTCAGAATAACGGGAGCAAGATCTTTCACGGGATCGAAACTCAGGCCTGTGTAGAGGCTTTTATTCATGACCAAAGTATTCACGCTGACCAGCAAAGTTTGGCCATCAGGCGCGGCACGCACCACGGCTTCAGTGCCAATGTTGCCAGAGGCACCTATTCTGTTTTCAACTACCACGGGTCGTCCCAGTCTTTGTGAAAGTTTGGGGCCGACGGTGCGCGCAATGAGGTCAATGCCTGTGCCTGGTGTGAATGGCACGATGAGCTTGATGGGCGCTTGGGTGCCGGTCAGGATACTGGGTGGCAAGCCTTGCGCAAAGGCATTGGCAGCAACCAAAACGCCAGCAAGCAGGGCGCATGAAAATTGGGATGTGAAGTAGCGTCGTTTCATGATTAGATTATTTCATTTTAGGAAAAATACCACTAGACATGGCTGTGCCAAAAACTACCACCACGCCCAACAAAACCATGCTCAGCGTGACCGATTCATTCAAAAATGCCACGCCATAGATAAAAGCAAATACCGGAATTAAAAAAGTCACTGTCAGCGCCTTGGCTGGCCCTGCCCGATTGAGCAATCTGAAATACAGAATGTAAGCAATGCCCGTACAGGCCACACCCAACATGATAAGGGACAGCCAAGCTTGGGTGCTGGGCATGGTTTCTGGCATGGCCCAAAGCGCTGGCAATGCGAGCGCCAAACTGGCACCCAATTGGCTGCCGGTCGAAGAGACGAGCGGCGGTAAATTGGGCATGAATTTTTTTGTAAAACTGCCTGAAATGGCATAGCACAGTGTGGCTAAGAGGCAGGCTGCAATGGCTGTGTATTGACCCCAAGGACTGGCATCGGGGTTGGCCGCGCTGTGAAAACTGGTTTGATTGCTGGCCAATAGCGTGACTCCCATGAAGCCAATGAACAAGCCTGCAATTCGCCATCTATTCAGACGGTCACCCAACCAAAGCCAAGCGATGACAGCCGCAAACAAAGGAACTGCCGCGTTCAAAATGGCTGACAAGCCCGTTGAAATGTGCATGACTGCATAGGCAAACAGCGCGAAAGGCAGAGCGGAATTGAAAACACCAAAGCCCAAAATAAGTTGCCACTTGGATTTAAACAAAGCCCAGTGACCTTGCCAAAGCATGAAGGGAAATAAAAACAGTGTGGCCACGCAAACGCGTGTCCAGGCCGTAGCCAAGGGTCCAAATTCTGCAGCGCCCATGCGCATGAATAAAAATGATGAGCCCCATAAAGCGGCCAACATCAAGTAGTCGACTCGCCAATCTTGCGAATCGACACTGTTGTTTTCACTCATTGATTGTGGCCTGCCGAGGATGAGTTGATGCTTGCGTTTTCAAGCTTCAGCAAAGCTTGTTTGCGCCAAACACCACCGGCATAACCGGTGATTTGCCCCTGACTGCCCATCACGCGGTGACAAGGAATAAGGATGCTGATGGGGTTGCGGCCAACCGCCGTGCCTACCGCTCTGACTGCCATTGGGCGACCGATGGCTGCTGCAAGCTGACCATAGCTGCAGGTTTGCCCTAAAGGAATGCTCATCAGGGCATTCCAAACAGCTTTTTGGAAGTCGGTGCCAGCGCTTAAATCAAGCGCAAGGTTTTCTAGCGCCTTTCTGGCTGAACAAGCGCGAGGCCATTTTTGATCAAAGTATTTTTGGAGGCTTTGCTCAGCTTGAAGCAAAGTTGGGTGTTGGTTTGCAAGTGTCCAAGCGTGCGTGTCTGGAAAATGTTTTTGTTTTTCAAACCAAACACCGCTCAGTCCCGTGGGATTGGCCGCAAGGGTCAATGACCCCCAAGGACTTTGAATGTTTTTATGACAGGTTTCAGGGTGAAATTGCATTCGCCAATCGTATCCGATTTGTGCCTGTCGCACCTACAATGGAGGCCGAAGAAGTTCACCCGGGGTCGCGCAGGAAAGCGGTGCGTCACATCTAAGAAGGTTATTTTTTTATGCAAGTCACGGCATCCATTTTCAAGGCTTACGACATTCGCGGAACTTACCTGCGAAATTTGGACGAAAAACTGGCTGAAGCCTTGGGACTTGCCTTTGGCAGTTTGGCCATGCAGGAGGGGCGGTATACCGTGGCCGTTGGGCGCGATGGCCGCCTCAGTGGGCCTGTGTTGTCGGCCGCCTTGATGCGCGGACTGGTGGCCGTTGGCATTGAAGTCATTGATGTGGGTCTGACCACCACGCCGCAACTGTATTTCGCAGCGCACACTGTTTGCGACAGCGGCATTCAGGTGACGGGTAGCCACAATCCCAAAGATGACAACGGTTTCAAAATGGTTTTGGGTGGCCGGGCTGTTTATGGCGATGAAATCAAGGCCTTGCAACACGTCATTGAAAATGAGTCTTGGCAACTCAAAAACGGTGGCTCGATTCGTGTTGTGGATATTTTGCCCGCCTACATCAATCGCATCGTGTCGGGCATCAAGCTGTCCCGTCCTCTGAAAATTGTGGTCGATTCTGGCAACGGCATTGCTGGTGCCAGTGCCCCAGGTATTTTTCGTGCTTTGGGTTGCGAAGTCATTGAATTGTTCAGCGAGGTAGATGGCAACTTCCCCAATCACCATCCCGATCCCAGCAAGCCAGAAAATTTGAAAGACCTCATCGCAACGCTACAAAGCTCGGGCGCAGAATTAGGCCTGGCTTTTGATGGCGATGGCGATCGACTGGGCATCGTCACGCAAGATGGTGAAACCATTTACCCAGACAGGCAAATGCAGTTGTTTGCCCAAGACGTTTTGAGCCGAGTACCCAACGGCACCATTTTGTTTGATGTGAAGTGCTCACAGCGTCTGGCCCCCGCCATTCGCGCAGCGGGTGGAAAAGCCTTGATGTACAAAACAGGTCACTCCCTCATCAAAGCCAAGATGAAACAAATTGAAGCTGAGGGTGGTGAAGCACCGCTGGGCGGCGAAATGAGCGGCCATATCTTTTTCAAAGAGCGGTGGTATGGGTTTGACGATGGCACCTACGCGGGTTGCCGCTTACTTGAAATTGTGAGTCGCAGCCCCGATGCGAATGCCGTTCTCAAAGCATTGCCCAGCAGTTTCAGCACGCCTGAATTAAACGTGGTGTGTCAAGAAGGCGAGCCGCATGAACTCACAGCCAAGTTGTTGAAACTCGCCCCTGAGTATTTTTCGGCACCTGCAGAAATTTCAGACATGGATGGCCTGCGTGTCGATTGGCCCGATGGTTTTGGTTTGATTCGTGCTTCCAACACAACGCCTGTGCTGGTCTTGCGATTTGAAGGCCATACAGAAGCTGCGCTGCAACGCATTGAAATCGACATGCTGACTTTGTTAAGAATTGCCAAACCGGAAGCCAGCTTGCAAAGCTCGGCGCATTGATGTGTCTCCCTTATTCTTTCGGACTTACTGAGTGATTTCTAATCTCTCTCTTTGGCTCTACGGCGCGTTCATGCGCTTGGCCCAGCCACTGCTTCGACGCAAATTGCACAAGCGCGCACGTGCTGAGCCGCTTTATGGGCAATTTCTTGAAGAGCGATTCGGCCATTACACGCAAAGCGCTCGTCAAGACTGGATTTGGATTCACGCTGTCTCCTTGGGCGAAACGCGCACCGCAGCCATATTGCTTCAAAGTTTGCGACAGGCAATTCCTGGCATGAAACTTTTGCTAACGAATGGCACAGCGACAGGGCGCGAAGAAGGGTGCAAACTTTTGCAAGACGGCGATTTGCAAGTTTGGCAGCCTTGGGATTCGCCAGACGTGCTGGATCGATTTTTTAAGGCATTCAAACCCAAATTGGGTATGTTGCTTGAAACTGAGGTGTGGCCCCTCCTGGTTCATCGTGCTCAAGTTCATGGCGTACCGCTCATGTTGGTCAATGCACGCATGAGTGAAAAATCGATGCGGCAGGCACAGCGGTGGCCCTCTCTCATGGAGCCGGCCTATGCTGGACTTGGCGCTGTGTTTGCGCAAGCCCAAGACGATGCCATTCGGCTCAAAACTCTGGGTGCCCATGTACAGGGCGTCTTTGGCAATTTAAAGTTTGATGCTAAACCAGATGCAGCCCAATTGGCTTTGGGCCAATCTTGGCGGCAAAAGGCCACCGCGCCTGTCATCATGCTGGCCAGTTCCAGAGAGGGTGAAGAAGGGCTGTGGTTGGATGCGTGGCAGACACTCATCACGCAACAGCCTAATGTCAAAGTGAATTGGCTGATCGTGCCTAGGCATCCACAGCGTGTGAGTGAGGTTGAAAGTTTGTTGCAGTCTAAGGGCCTGCGAGTTTCAAGGCGTTCAACTTGGGACTTACAAGGCCCCGCCTTAGACTTTGATTCACATGCAGTGAGTTCACGCGATGCATCAGTGGTTCTGTTGGGAGACAGTCTTGGTGAAATGGCACTTTATTACAGCTTGTCCGATGTGGCCTTGCTTGGCGGCAGCTTTGAAAAACTGGGTGGCCAAAATTTAATTGAAGCGGCGTCCTGTGCTTGCCCCGTTGTCATGGGGCCGAATACCTTTAATTTTGCAGAAGCCTCACAGGCCGCCGAATTGGCAGGTGCGGCTCAGCGTGCAACTGACATGAAAGAAGCAGTGCGATTGGCTGTAGAGACAGTGCAGAGTCAGCAGATGCAACAGACCAGAGCTCACCATGCGGCTCAATTTGCACAGCAACATGGCGGCGCCACTCAGCGCACTGTGCTGGCAGTGCAGGCGTGGCTGAATTCAATCAGAGATTGAATTTAAAAATCGTCAAGGATTTAAAAGTGCATTGATTGAAGCCAAATCGGCTTCAGTCAGCGTGCCAGCTGCTTGACGCAGTTTGAGCTGACCTAACAAAACATCGTAACGCGCTTTGGCCAAATCACGTTTGGTCTGGAACAGTTGGCTTTGGCTGTTAAGCACATCAATGTTGATGCGCACACCCACCTGATAACCCAACTTGTTGGCATCTAGAGCGCTTTGGCTTGAATCTTCAGCGGCTTTCAGCGCATTGACCTGTCCAATACCAGAGAGCAATCCGAAAAAGGCCGTGCGTGTTGCCTGAGCGACGCTGCGTTCAGCCGCATCAAGGTCGGCACGTGCTTTCTCTTCTAGTGCAACAGTTTCTTTGATTCTGTTTTGTGTAGAAAATCCAGCGAACAAGGGCATGTTGAAGGCCAAAGTGACGCTGTTGGTGTTGGCATCAATTTGCGATGAGTTGATGCCCTTGCCATTTTTGTAACGCGTCGGTGTGTAGCCAGCGATCAAGTCCAAAGTAGGTTTGTGGCCAGCTTCGGCTTTCGCAATTTCCAATTTGGCAATGTCCAATGCTGCCCGGCTTTGAATCACACTAGGATTGAATTCGCTTGATTGCTGAACCCACTCATCAATAGATTGTGCGGCGGGTGCCGTGAGCTTGGCATTGTTTGCAAGAGATCTGGGCTCGATGTTGTTCAGGCCGACCAATTGGTTCAAGGCCAAACGCTTGATGCGCAAATCATTGTCTGCTGCAATTTCTTGTGCCAAAACCAAGTCATACCTTGCTTGCGCTTCACGCGTGTCGGTGATGGTGGATGTGCCCACTTCGAAGTTGCGTTTGGCCGCAGCCAGTTGCTCTGCAACAGCCACTTTTTGGGCTTTCACAAAGTCCAAGCTTTCACGTGAAATGAGAACCTCAAAGTAGGCTTGGCTCAGTCGAACCATCAAGTCTTGTTCTGCGGCTTTCAGTTGAACGCTGGCCAAATCCAATTGGCGCTGGCCTTGCTGATAGGTCGCAATGTTTGCAGGACGATAAAGCGGTTGAGAGGCACTTAGCGTAGCAGTCTTACTTTGCGCGATCACTGTTTGAGCCGCTGCAATCAATTCCACATCGGTTTTATTGACGTTGGCTGTTAAGCCCATGGTCGGCAGCAGAGCAGCCTTGGCTTGATCGGCCTTGGATACGTTGGCGGTGTATTGAGATTGTGCGGCCTTGTAAGTGGCATCGAAGCCCCGGGCTGTATCAAACAGAGACATCAAGTTCTGTGCTTGAGCTGAACCTGCAAATGCGGCTGAAATGGCCAAGGTGATTGGGAGAAAGCGCAAATTCATAAATATCTTTCGTCGTATTTGCAAGTAGGGAGAGTTTTTAATTCAATACACAGGGATGCTGGCATCGACTTGGCTGGACCATGCATTGATGCCACCACTGATGTTGGTGACGTTTTCAAAGCCATGGTGTTCTAAAAATGAGGCCACTTGCATGCTTCGGCCGCCATGGTGGCACAGGCATGCAATGGCCCTTTGCTTATCGAGATCATGGAGGTGTTCTGGCACGGTCTGCATGGGCATGATTTGAACTTCACAGCCTGCCGGTGCAATGCTTGCCAGTTGGCATTCCCAGGTTTCACGGACATCCAAAATCAAGGGTTGGCCTTGACCAGAGGACTGAGTGATCCATTCGCTAAATTGGGCGGGGCTAACTTGTTGCATAAATGAGGCAATTTTTTAAAAGGAAAAACGCTTGTGTTCAGGAAAGCCTTGCAGACGAGGGGCAAGGGTGTCCCAAGGTTCTGAAGTTTGCCATTGTTGCTCGGCTGTGCGAGTGATGACGCTTGCGCGCATTACAGGGTCCTCGCCCACCACGGCCAACAAACGGCCGCCAATGCTGAGTTGATTAAGTAAAACTTGTGGAACCTCTGGCACAGAACCGCTGAGCATGATGACATCAAATGGGCCATCGGCAGGAGCGCCTTGGCAGCCATCGGCTTGGCGAACCTCTGCATTGTGAATGCCAGCAGCTTGCAGGTTGGCACGGGCTTGTTGGGCCAGGGCTGGGTCCAATTCAAAGCTTAAAACGCTGGCCGCTTGATGCGCCAACAAAGCCGCCATGTAGCCTGATCCAGTGCCAATTTCCATCACTTTGTCAGTGTGTTTGACAGCGGCATTTTGCAAAAAACGGGCTTCTACACGCGGAGCCAACATGACTTGTCCAGCTTCGCCGTCTTTTTGCAAAGGAATTTCCATGTCGACAAAGGCCAAAGCTTTGTGCGCCATGGGCGCAAAGTTCTCACGCTTAACCTCTGTCAGCAATGAAAGCACTTGTCCGTCCAAGACTTCCCAAGGACGAATTTGTTGTTCAATCATGTTGAAACGGGCTATGTCATTGTTCACGGCTACTCCAGGGGGTATCTAATTCTGACTCATCATA
>CAIODE010000267.1 GCA_903856875.1 uncultured Burkholderiales bacterium | reverse complement strand
GGAGGCGGGAAGTCCTAAAGCTGTGACATCCCATGCGATCAATTCTGCACCTGGTGCCAAATTGAAAATGGCGCGATTGGTGGCTTCGCAGTCGTTGTAAGCAATGGCTTCAAGCGGTAGCCACTCCAGCCTAGCGCCATCAGACACATGAGCCACCACTTGCTGAAGGGCAGGGTGACCACCGGATTTGTAAAACCGGGTGGCACCAGGGGTGCTGACCAAGCCATGAGCACCTTTTGATACATTCACTTGGATGTCTAAGGTATCGCCGCCTACCAAACCACCTGGTGGGTGCACCAGGACGTTGTGGCAGATTTGGTCACCTTCTGGGTAAAGACTTTGCAGAATTCTCAGAGGGCCTTGGTGTAAATACCGGGCCACGGTGCGTTGAGACTCATGGGTGTAATCAAGTTTGAGCTCAGCGCGCCATGCCATAAGGACTAGTGATTTTCAGAGGATGATTGTTGAAGTCCGATCAGGGTCCAAAGTTTTTTGTCTGTTTCGGTCAATCGCTCGGAATTGTCTACTGCAGCTTGAAACTTTTCTTGATCCGTTAGCAAGCTGAGTTGTCTGACCTGTCCCAATAAATGTTTGTAATGTTCAATGGTGTGGTCTGTATTGCTGGCTATTTTGTGCAAAGGCAGAATTGAAACATCGTCCATGAGCTCGCGCTCGCGCTTTGCTTTTTGGATAAGCGTTTTAACCTCGTCATCGCTCAAATGCAATCGCTTAGATTCTGCTTTGATGTAGATGGCTTCTTCCTCATCAATGACACCATCAGATAGCATTTCATAGAGTTTATTGACCAAAGCCTCTCGGTCCATTTTGAGCTGATCGCTGAAGGCGGAAGACAAAAGAGCAGCAGGGATGGCAAAAATACCGATACCGATCAAGGCCAACACAATGGTCATTGCCCGGCCCGCAGGCGTCACGGGTGAGATGTCGCCATAGCCCACAGAAGCCAAGGTAATCACAGCCCAGTAAATGGCTTGCGGAATATTTTCAAATTTGTCGGGCTGAGCTTCATGTTCAAACAAATAGCCCAAGCTGGCTGTCATGACCACCAGCAACAACATGATGAAGGCTGAGGCGGCCATCACTGGCCATTCCCGAACAATCACTTTGGAGAGCGATTGGGTAGCGCCTGTGTACCTGGTTAATTTGAGCAGACGCAACAAGCGGAAGACCCGCATGAATCGCAAGTCAAACAAGTGATGCAAAAACACTTCTAAGAAGAAGGGCGCAATGGCCAGCAAGTCAATGATGGCGGAGGTTGATTTGGCCAGTTTGAGTCGACCCGTTACTGCTTTTTGATAGCCGGGTTCTTCCACGCAACAGTAAAGTCGCAAGCAGTACTCAATGGTGAAGATGGACACCGCGATGGCATCCAAAATCAAGAACTCCAAGTTGAGTAAGTAGTGAATGCTTTGCACTGACTCTAAGATCACGGCCAGTACCGAAACAATGACCCAGATCACAATGAAGGTGTCATACAGCGTATGCAAGGAGCCACCGTATTCGCTTGGGAATACAAGCGCATGTACTTTTTGACGGAAAGTTCTGCCTTTGTTGGCCAATACAAATTCTTTGTAGGCGGGAATTAAAACTCGAAAAAGTTTCAGAATTCGAAGCAAACGCAAAGATCGCAAAAATCGCAAATCAATTGAAATAAATGATTGCAAGAAGAAGGGCAAAATAGCGACCAAATCAATGATGGCAAATGGGCTTGTGACGTATTTGCCTCTGGCAAATCGGTGCTTCTTAAACTCCTCGTCCTCAGGCGCTAGATAAAAGCGGACCACATATTCAATAGAGAAAACCACGACCGAAACCAAATCAAAGAAATGGAACCATTTCTCATAAGCTTCAAAGATGGCGGGAACTTGTTCGAACATGAGTGCGAACAAATTGGCCACAATCAAAATGCCAATCCACCTGTCAATGGTTTTTTGATAATTGCCTTCAATGTGTGGATTTAACAGCCACGCATACATCCATTCGCGAAAAGGTAAATCGCTTGAAATCTGAGCCTCTTGTTGGCTCAAAAGTTGGGCTTCTAGGTCATTTGCTTGCATATCAGTAGCTCTCAAAATTCAAATTCTTCGACTCTGATGGCATAGCCACCTTTGTCGCAAACAGTTACTCTCAAAGCCAGCTTGGTATCGATGGGATCGATATCAACCAGCTGCGAGGCCACAAGCGGAATGGCTGAACCTGCAGGTGTCGGCACCAACTTTTCTAGAAAAATACCGCCAACAGATTCGTGATCTTTGGGGTCGCACTTGGCAACAAATTTAACAGGCTCTTTCGAAAAAGGATTGGTCAGGTTTTTCAGCGTTTTTTCCGACTCTGACAATGCATTGAAGCATTCTCCCCAACGCTTTCGTTCTGTGGTACTTGCAGAGCAAGCCTCAATTTCGAAGTCGTCTTTGGTGCGAGCTTCGCTGTTTTCTTTCATCCACTTGACCCAGGCCTCACCGTTTTGTTTGGTGACTTCATTTTTGATGCCCTCTTCATGAGAAAGAACACCCACCCAAGCGACCATGGCCAGCATGCCCGCAAGGAAGATCAAAAATAAAATATCGAAGAAATTAGGCAAGCCAGAATTCACTTTCGATTCAACGAGAGCGGTGTCTGGGTGTTCTGCCTCTGATTCAGAGTGATGAACGTTTTCTGTCATTGAGAGAGCTCCACGAATTGCTTTGGAAATGAATTGATGAGGGTCAGCCCATACATGGGTGCATCGTAAGGAATCGGCTCGAAAGGTCAAGCCTTTAGAGCCATTGTCATGAATGTTTCTTGAAACGAAAGATTATTCGTTGTTTGTACTGCGATGCGCCCAGCCTGTGGTGTGCTTTTCAATGTAGCTAAAAAGCTCGTACATCACCATGGCCATGGCGCCAACAACGACCAAACCAGAGAAGGCAAGTCCCATTTGCATGGCAGAGCCAGCTGATATCAGTAAATACCCGATGCCCTCATTGGCCGCTGTCATCTCGGACACGGTGGTGCCCACAAATGCCAAGGTGATGGCCACTTTGAGTGAACCAAAGAAATAAGGCATAGAGCGTGGCAGCCCCACTTTGACCAAGACATCCCAACGTTTGGCGCCAAGAACACGCAAAACGTCTTCAAGCTCGGGTTCAAGCGTGGCCAAGCCTGTGGCAATGTTGACCATGATGGGGAAGAAGCTAATTAGGAAGGCAGTGAGAATGGCAGGGCCAATGCCGATGCCAAACCACACCACCAAGATGGGCACAAAGGCGGCTTTGGGCAGGGCATTGAAGGCCGTCATGAGGGGGTAGACGGCGGCGTATGCCAAGCGCGAACTGCCAATGACAAAGCCAAGCAGTACGCCCACCACAATGGCAATGCCAAAACCGGCCATGGTGACCCAGTAAGTGCGCCATGCATGCGCTGCAATCACACCACTGAATTCAACAGTTTGTTGTGCGATGCGATACGGGCTGGGGAAAATGAATTCTGAAACTTTGAAAATGCTGCAGATGGCTTGCCAGATCACAAGCGTGAGCACCAACAAAATCCAAGGTGCGCTTGCTTCAAGTGTTTTCTTATTCACAACATCACCTGCTTATTGATTGATGACAGCGCCAGCTTGGCGGATGGCGCCAATGTGGCCGCGCAATTCGTGAACGATGTTGGTGAATTCGGGCGTGTAAGTGACTTCCAAATCGCGAGGACGTGGTAAGTTAATTTCTTTTTTCACTACAAACCTGCCTGGGCTCTTGCTCATGACATACACCGTATCGGCCAAGAAAACCGATTCACGCAAATCGTGTGTGACCAAAATGACATTGAATTTTTGTTCGGTCCAAAGGTCGCGCAAAATGCACCAGAGCTCTTCTCTGGTAAAGGCGTCGAGGGCGCCAAAGGGCTCGTCAAGCAACAACATTTTGGGTTCATGAATGAGCGCGCGGCAAATGCTGGCGCGCTGTTGCATGCCGCCAGACAGTTGCCAAGGAAATTTGTCTTCGTAGCCGCCCAAGCCCACCGTTCTTAAAAGCTTGCGAGCACGTTCGGCAAACTCTCCTTTGCGTTGCTTAAACTGGGTGCGAAAGGGCTCGACAATTTCAAGCGGTAACAAAACGTTGTCAAGCGTGGTGCGCCATGGCAGCAAGGAAGGTGCTTGGAATGCCATGCCACTGATTTTCAAAGGACCTGTGACGGGTTGGCCATCAACAAAAATTTGACCTTTGCTGGGACGTTTGAGTCCAGTGGTCAGCTTCATGAAGGTGGACTTGCCGCAGCCAGAAGGACCCACAATGGCAATGAACTCGCCCTGCTTGACTTGCAAGTTGATGTCTTCAACTGCGTAGTGGTTTTGCGCTAGCAACTCTTCGTTGTAGGCTAACCAGACATTTTGGAAATCAACGAAATTTGCAGTGGTCAAAACAGGCTGCCTTGATCAATTACTTTTTAGGTTTTGGCAAGATGTCGAGTTCTTTGGCGCTTGGCAAGAATGAGCCATTCCAAATCTCATCAGACTTCACGCGTGTTTTGGTGTTGAACGCATCGGACACTTGTGAAGCCATAAGGGACAAGCGAGGACCTTTGATTTGACCAAAACCTTCTTCACGTGCAGAAGCGCTGTTGATGACGGTGTCGATGGCCAACTGCAAGCGGCGTGTTTCGAGTTCTACGTTGATGATGCCGTCGCGTGCTTTGACATCTGCAATCACCGCGGCAGGGTTGTTAATGACATCCTTAGCGCCCTTGGTGAAAGCGGCCAAGAAGGCTTTAACTGCAGCTGGATTTTCTTTGATGATTTTGGGTGAGGCAATGATGGCGTTGCCATACATTTTCACGCCAAAGTCTGGGTACTGCATGACTACCACTTCATCGGCTTTAACGCCGCGTGCTTCAATGTTCAGCAAGGAAGTGAATGTGAAACCTGTGATGGCATCTACGTCGCCGCGAACCAGCATGGTTTCACGCAGGGGTGGGTCCATGGCGGTCCAAGCCACATTGCCAATGTTGTTGGCTTTTTGGAAGATGGGGAAAGCGCGGCGGCCAGCGTCAAAAACGGGTGCGCCTAATTTCTTGCCTGCCAAATCTGCTGGCGTTTTGATGCCAGATTTTTTGAGCGCCATGACAGATGCAGGCGTGTTGTTGTAGACCATCATGATGGCTACGGG
The DNA here is from genome assembly GCA_903856875.1 of uncultured Burkholderiales bacterium. Lineage (GTDB taxonomy): Bacteria > Pseudomonadota > Gammaproteobacteria > Burkholderiales > Burkholderiaceae_C > Limnohabitans_A. The sequence continues at coordinate 511 of CAIODE010000267.1, read as the reverse complement.
CTTGTTGGGTGCTTCGGGGTTGTTGGCGTGGAATTCCATCAGGGCTGCCAAGTCGGCAAAACCAATGTCGTAACTGCCAGAAGCAACGCGTGTGACGGCGCCACCAGAACCATTGCCAGCGTCAACGGTGACGTCTAACTTGGCATCTTTGAAATAGCCTTTTGCAACAGGTGTGAGGAACAGGGCAGCTGGGCCTTCAAAGCGCCAGTCGAGTTGAAATTTAATGGGTGTATTTTGAGCTTGTGCCAAGCCAAAAGCGCAAGTCGCTAACAATGCGGCCGTGGTCTTCAGGAGGAAACGTTTTTTCATAGGGGCTCCGATTTAAAAAATGAGATTGAATTTGTCAAATGTCTAAGCAATATCGATGCCATTATGAAGCCCATGAAAAGGCACTTTGTTTTATAAAGTGTATACAATTCGAGCTATTTTAAGCCTCGGTAAAACCCTTGTCCGCACCAAAACGACTTTAAATTATCTCAGAAGGTCCAAAAGGGTGCGTGAAATAACTTGG
>CAIODE010000266.1 GCA_903856875.1 uncultured Burkholderiales bacterium | reverse complement strand
GCCTTGAGGGCGTCTTCGACACGCGCCAATGCGGCCGCGTCCACCTTTGAGCTCATCTTGGAAGACGAGACTTGCACCGCGGGTGCTTCACCAAAAAAGTTAGGCAAGGTGTAAACCACGCCCAACAACAAAGCGATCACGATGATCGCAAATTTCCACACCGGATAACGGTTCATGATGGCGGCCGCTTCAAAGAAGAGAAAAGAGCAATGCGCGAATTCCCCGGCACCTTCAATGCTCAGGGTTATTTTGCAATTACTTGATAGAGCCCTTAGGCAAAACTTGAACCACTGCAGAACGCTGCATTTGCACTTCAACGCCATTGGCAATTTCAACGCTCAAATAACCATCGCCCAATTTGCTCACTTTGCCCAAGAATCCACCGGCCGTGATGATTTCATCGCCTTTTGCAAGTGCGTCAATCATGGTTTTGTGTTCTTTTTGCTTTTTCATTTGGGGGCGAATCATGACGAAATAAAGCACCACAAACATCAAGAGCAAGGGCAACATGCTCATCAAAGAAGATTGCATATCGCCACCCGCTGCGGCAGCGACTGGGGCGGTTTGGGCAAATGCGGATGAAATGAACATCATCGAACTCCACTAAATTAAACAGTAATTCCCAAAAAATCGGCCTCAGACCGGCTTTTCAGGCCAACCTCCGATTGTATGCGGGGCTATGATGGCTTCCAAAGACCTTGCTCAACTCGGGAGACGACCATGACCAGCCATTCTCATGACCACGATCACGACCATTCCACCTTAAGTGAAATGGACGTCAGAGTTCGCGCCTTGGAAACCCTGCTCACCCAAAAAGGGTACATCGACCCTGCCGGCATCGACCGCATCATTGAGACGTACGAAAACGAAGTTGGCCCTCACAATGGCGCCCAAGTGGTGGCCAAAGCTTGGGCCGAGCCCGACTTCAAAACTTGGCTGCTTCAGGACGCTAGCGCCGCCATCGCCTCTTTAGGCTTCACTGGCCGTCAAGGGGAGCACATGGTTGCGGTAGAAAACACCACCGATCAACACAACATGGTGGTTTGCACCCTCTGCAGTTGTTACCCCTGGCCCGTTTTAGGCTTACCGCCCGTTTGGTACAAAAGTGCCGCCTACCGTTCCCGCGCTGTCATTGAGCCCCGCAAGGTATTGGCCGACTTTGGGGTTACCTTGCCCGAAAGCACTCGCATTCGCGTTTGGGACTCCACCGCCGAAGTTCGGTATTTGGTCTTGCCCAAACGCCCCGCTGGCACAGACAATTTGTCGCAAACTGACCTTGCTGCTTTGGTCACGCGCGACGCCATGATTGGGACGGCACTGATATGAACGGCGTTCACGACATGGGCGGCCAACAAGGTTTTGGCCCCGTTCTTTTAGAAGAGGCTGAGCCTTTGTTCCACGCCAACTGGGAAAGTCGGGCGATGGCCATGACAGTGGCCATGGGCGCCAGCGGGCAATGGAACATTGACCTGAGTCGCTCTGCCCGAGAGTCATTGCCACCCGCTGTCTATTTGTCCAGCACCTATTACGAAATTTGGATTCGGGGGCTGGAAAAACTCTTGTTAGAACGCGGTATGGTGACGCAGGCAGAGCTTGCAGCAGGTCAATTGATCACGCCGCCAGTCAAAGTGAACAAAGTGTTAAGCCGCGACAACGTAGACGCCGCCTTGAAAGCTGGCAGTCCCACCGAGCGCCCCATCGCTCAGCCCGCCTTGTTCAAAGTGGGCCAAAAAGTACGCGCGCTCAATATGCATCCACAAGGGCATACCCGTTTGCCGCGTTATGTGCGCGGCCATGTGGGCACCATCGTCAGCTTGCACGGCGGTCATGTGATGCCTGACCAGCACACACTTCGCGCATTGCCGCCCTTCCACGTGGCCGTTGAATGGCTCTACACCGTGGTCTTTGACGGGCCCAGCTTGTGGGGTGCTGGCAGCGACCCCACCGTCGAGGTGACTGTGGACGCTTGGGAATCTTATTTAGAAGCCGCCGCCTGACATCTTCACAAACAGATCCATGCAAAACACCCAACTGACTCTTGAAGACATTGCTCAACAGTGCGGCGGCGAAATGCCTTTGCCCACGGCCCAATCCAATGGGGCCGTCTTTGCAGAACCTTGGCAAGCGCATGCTTTTGCCATGACGCTGCAGTTGCACGAAAAGGGCTTGTTCAGCTGGCCTGAATGGGCCGCTGCGTTGACGGGTGAAATTTGCAAGGCGCAGAATGCTGGCGATACAGACACCGGCGTCACTTATTACACGCACTGGCTCAATGCCTTGGAGGTCATGGTGCTGGGCAAACAATTGGGCACCGCCGATCAAATTCATGATTTAGAACACGCTTGGGAAGCTGCGGCAGCCCGTACGCCGCACGGTCAACCCATCGTCTTAGAAACTTAAGGCTCTGGGGTGACGGTGTCTACAACACGATGATGCGCTCATCTTCCGGAACATAGACTTGCGATTTCCTGTTTTACCTGTTGCCGCCCTGATGGTCAGCTTGATCACTCTGTGTGCTGGCACATCCTTGGCCAAAGGCTTGTTTCCCTTTGTGGGTGCTGAAGGCACCACCACCTACCGCTTGGTGTTTTCCACGCTCTTGCTGATGGCCTTTTGGCGCCCTTGGCGCCGCGCTTGGACTTGGGCCGATGCACCGATTCTTGTGTTGTTTGGCGCAACACTGGGCGTCATGAATTTGCTTTTTTACAGCGCCATCAAAACCGTGCCATTTGGTTTGGCCATTGCTGTTGAATTCACAGGGCCCTTGGCAGTCGCATTGTGGTCTTCCAAAAAACCTCTCGACTTTGTGTGGATTGTTTTAGCCGTTGCCGGCATGGGCTTGATCTTGCCACTGGGCAACACCTTGGGTGCAGACCTGCAGTCAGCTGCGATCGATCCGCTGGGAATTGCTTATGCCTTAGGCGCTGGTGCTTGTTGGGCTGTTTACATTGTTGTGGGTCAACGTGTCGCCGATCGCATCGGCGCATTGGCCACACCCATGGGCATGTTGGTGGCGGCTTTGCTGGTCACCCCAGTGGGCATCAGTGTGGCGGGCACTTCCTTGTTAAACCCAGAGTGGATGTTGGCTGGCTTGGGCATTGCATTGCTTTCAAGCGCCATTCCCTACAGTTTGGAAATGTATTCACTCAAACACTTGCCCAAACAAACCTTCAGCATCTTGCTCAGTTTAGAGCCCGCCGTGGGCGCTTTGGCGGGTTGGCTGGTTCTTTCAGAACAACTCAGCACACAGCAGCTGTGTGCCATCGGTTTGATCATGGTTGCTTCGATGGGAAGCGCCATGACGGCGGGTCAGCGAATGCCAGACAAAGTCGACAGTTAAATATCGATGTTACCCGCGCGCAATGCGTTGCTTTCAATGAAGTGACGGCGTGGCTCCACCTCGTCGCCCATCAGCATGGTGAACACGCGATCGGCTTCAATGGCATCGTCAATTTGCACACGCAGCAAACGGCGCACTGTGGGGTCCATGGTAGTTTCCCAAAGCTGGGCGGGGTTCATCTCACCCAAGCCTTTATAGCGCTGACGGCTGGTGGTGCGCTCGGCTTCGCCGATGAGCCAATGCATGGCTTGTCGGAAGTCGTTGGTCTTTTCTTCTTTTTGTCTCTCGCCCTCACCGCGCATGACTTTGGCGCCTTCACCCAGCAAACCGCGGAAGGTGTTGGCGGCTTCAGCCAAAGCGCCATAGTCGGCACCGTGCACGAAATCTTGTGTGATGACGCTGCTCTTGATGTTGCCGTGATGCCGGCGGCTGATGCGCAGCAAGGGCTTGTCGGTTCGCACGTCAAACTCAGCGCTCACTTCGGCAGGAATGCCGGTGGTGTTGAGTTCGCGCAATTTGGCTTGCAATGCGGGGGCGCATTCAGCAGCGAGATCTAAGTTGTCCAAGTTGAGGGCCACGCCATCTGCTATGGCGCGCAGTGCTTCGGCGTCCATGAAATTGGACAAGCGCTGAATGACCGCTTCTGCCACTTGGTGCTTGCGCGCCAAGGATTCGAGTGTGTCGCCGCTGAGCACTTGCGGGGAAGCACCGCCAGTGGCAATGCTGGCGTCTTTCAAGGCAATGCGCAGCAAGAAGCTGTCGAGCGCGGGCGCATCTTTCAAATACAACTCTTCTTTGCCGGCCTTTACTTTGTAAAGTGGCGGTTGTGCAATGTAGATGTGGCCACGCTCTACCAAGTCAGGCATTTGACGGTAGAAGAAGGTGAGCAGCAAGGTGCGAATGTGCGCGCCGTCGACGTCGGCGTCGGTCATGATGATGATGCGGTGGTAGCGCAATTTGTCGACATTGAAGTCGTCGGTGCCGCTCTTGCCAGAGTCGGCGGTGACTTTGCCAATGCCGGTGCCAAGCGCAGTGATGAGCGTGACAATTTCAGTGCTGGTGAGCAATTTTTCGTAACGTGCTTTTTCGACGTTCAGGATCTTGCCGCGCAGCGGCAGAATGGCTTGGAATTTACGGTCGCGGCCTTGCTTGGCAGAGCCACCGGCGGAGTCGCCCTCGACGATGTAAATTTCGCAAAGCGCTGGATCTTTTTCTTGGCAATCGGCCAACTTGCCAGG
>CAIODE010000265.1 GCA_903856875.1 uncultured Burkholderiales bacterium | reverse complement strand
CTCAGCAGGTAGATCGGTGGCCATTCACTTCGCCATCAAATAGCTCACGATGGCTTTCTGCACGGTCAGTAAATCCATTTTTTGCTCATAGCCCATAAAACCTTTGTATGCCAAAGGATCCATAGCAATCTCTCGGCCAATGGAGAACGGGGGAGTGGGCAGCAGTTTGGGCTTGCCCATTGCTTCCAAGTGATTTGAACTCAATGACCATGCTGCATTGTCAAAGCCAGTCGGCCAAGAGTCTGTGATGAGTACATCGGTACTGCCGTCAATGGTTTCACTGAAACGAACATTTGGTATGCTTTCATGAAATTGTGCATCGCACAGGTGAACCAATTCAAAACCCAGAACGCCAGCCAGCTCATGCCAAGACCTGAACACATTGGTCGTGGGGCCCCACAGCGTGATTTGGGTCTTTGTCAGTGAGCCGATTATTTTTTCAATCGAGAAGGCATCTGTCAGTACTTCACAGGGATGAGCTAAAGAAGTCATGGCATTGACAACAGGTCTGCGAGATGCGTTTGCAAACTCCGTCAATCGATCGTGATTTGAATCACGAACGACATAGATGTCATAAAACGGATCGAGGTAGCCGGCCAAGTCGGCCGCCCGTTCATTGGTTTTGAGAAGATTGGGCAGTTCTACAAAGCTGAGGTTTAACTCGCGAAAGGCTTGAATGAAGCTTGTGCGAGTTCGGATGCCATTGCCTTCGAACGACCACGCGACATTGCCGCTGGCTGGAGCGATTGGTCTTGTAGCCAAGCTCCATATTGACTGAATGTCGTTGGCACTTAAGTCGTTGATCTGAATCAGTTTCATATGCGAGGCCAAAAATGGCATGTTAAAGCAAGTCGCTGCATGTTATGTCGTAAAATTTTAATAAGAACAATTCGCATTTGCGATTTAGAGTGAACGGATTCCTTTGCGACAAGAAAATTTGCGAGGTATTGCTTGGATGATTGCATCCATGGCGGCCTTTGCCATTGAAGATGCATTCCTCAAGACGGTCACCAAGCATTTGCCCGTAGGACAAGTTTTGATGATGTTTGGTGCGGGTGGGCTGTGCGTCTTCGCTCTGATGGCTCGGCGAGCAAGGGTCACTATTTTTCAGGCCCAAGTCTTGACTAAAAGCATGCTGTTCAGAGCGGTATTTGAGTTCTTCGGCCGCCTGTTTTACGTCTTGGCCATTGCTTTAACGCCCATGTCATCGGCCACCGCCATCTTGCAATCCGCGCCTTTGTTTGTGGTGTTGGGTGCGCGAATTTTTTTACGTGAAAAAGTAGATGCCAAAACCTGGCTCGCTATTTTGGCGGGCCTTTTGGGCGTCATGATCATCTTGCGACCCTCTGCAGAAGACTTTTCTTCAATGTCCTTATTGGCTGTTATCGGAACGCTAGGTTTTGTGGGTCGCGATTTGTTTTCTCGTGCTGCACCACCTACGCTGACCAAGGAGGTGCTTGGCTTTTATGGCTTTACCACCATGGTGATTGCTGGCGCATGCTTTGCAGTTTGGGATGGCAAGCCATTTGTAGCATTGCAGGCGCAGCAATTCCTGATGCTTAGCGCTGCCTTGATATCGGGTGTTTTTGGGTACACCGCACTCATGATTGCCATGCGAACGGGCTCGATTGCGGCTGTCACACCCTACCGATATTCGCGCCTTCTTTTTGGTATTTCAATTGGTGTGACTGTTTTTGGAGAACAGCTGGATGCGCCCATGCTTTTGGGGTGCGCTGTGGTGATTGGTGCGGGGCTGTTTATCGGTTGGCAAAGCCAGCGTCGAACTGCAAGTTAATGTCAGGTTCTTTAGCGATCAGCGCTTTTAGACTGCCAAAGTAAACCAATGCGTCTAGGTCACTAAGTCATCGGGTTTGCTATGGCTTCAATGTTGAAGTTATAAATATCAACAGGTGATATACTTTGACAAATGCCACGATTGGCCTTCAAGTCTTGCTTGACATGAATAACTTGATTTTGGATCAAGAAGATGGTTATTGGATCAAAATTCAAGCATGGGAAGTCCAAGTTTCACGTGATGTTCCTCATGGTGTTAGGTATGCTTTGACATTGCATGCTCCCAGTGGGAAGCGGTTAATGGGCTTTGACATTGCGCACGCACTTAAGTTGAGGAGATTGAAATTTTCGGGTCAAAGGTTTCCTTTTGACCATCAACATCGCTTCGTTTCAGATCTAGCAATTCCTT
>CAIODE010000264.1 GCA_903856875.1 uncultured Burkholderiales bacterium | reverse complement strand
GAGTTCGGCTTCGTTCAAATCAAATTTTTCTTTGCGAACCCTTTCAGTCCAGTAGTGCCAATCCCAAGCGGCTAGGTCACTGATACCAGAAAGCTTAATCAGGTCTTCACGCTCTTGAATGGCTCTTAATCTTGCAGGGGTCCATACGCGCATGAGTAAATCTCTGGCGTTTGCCGCATTACCCGCCATGGTGTCGGCCAAAGCATATTCAGAAAAATTCTTGTAGCCCAGAAGGCGTGCTTGAGCCAATCGAATTTTCAAAATCTCTTTCATCACAGCTTCATTGTTGTGAGTGCCTGGGTTTTCGCCACGTTTGCACCAAGCCAGCCACATGCTTTCACGCAAGTCTCTTCGCTCCGAAAATGTCATGAAGGGCGTGATGGACGATCTGGAAAGTGTGAAGGCATGTGCGTTGGCTTGTTCTAGGCCTCGCTCTTTTGCCAACTGCACGGCCGCACTCTTGACGAAATCTGGAAGCCCTTTCAATTGATCGGCCTCAGTCAGAACCAAACAGAACGCAGCCTCATCGGCCAAAACATTTTGTGAGAACTGGGTAAAGCAGCTTGCCAACTTTTCTGAATATTCGGCAAAGGTCTTTCTGTCTTTGTCCTTCAGTCTGGCGCCTGAACGAACAAAATCTAAGTGGTACCTTTCAATCAGGCGAATGCTCGCAGAATCTAGCGCTAGGCTTGCTCGTTCTTCATGGAGTTTGTCGATGCGCTCAAAGAGTGCCGCGTTTAAGAACATGGCCGCTGAATGTGCTGCAAGCTTAGGCGACATTTCGCGCTCGATGGCTTGAATTTCAGGAGAAGTGTGTGAGGCACTTAAGTTGAAGAAGACGGCGGAGGTTTGGTTCAGCAGCTCACCGCTGGCTTCCAGTGCAAGCAATGTATTTTGAAAGCTTGGCGCATGAATTTGATTGGCAATAGCTTGTATTTCGGCTTGATGGCTTGAAAGAGCTTGGTTAAATGCTTCAGGAAAATGCGCTGCAAGAATGATTTCAAAGGGCGGCATTTCAAAAGGGGTAGACCATTTTTGGAGCAAAGGATTTGTCATGAATGAGGGAACTGTTTAGAGGTTGGAAAATTTCATTTAAGGGTTTACCTGAGGCCCTGGCCTCAAGGCTGAAAATACCCCTTAAATATTGTGATTTGTGAAGATTTGAGTTGAAGTTAGATTATTCTTCAATCTTGAGCTTTTGTGTGTAAGTTGCCATCCCATGATTGAGGAAGATTGTGCATTTTGTAGTTGGTTTCAAAGTGGCGTCCTTTGAGCGTCCAAAAATGATGAACTCAAGGCGTGCTTTTCAGAATGTCTGTCTGAGCCTGCTTTTATGCTTGGCAAGCGCAGCCGGGCTTTCCAATCCCAATCCGAAAGCCAATCCTGCCGACCCAGAAAAAGTATTGCGCGTGGCTTTTCCCACGCCAGAGTCCGGCTTCGATCCTGTTCGTGTGAATGACCTGTATTCCAACACCATCACTGCGGCTATTTTTCAGCCACTGCTTACTTACGACTGGATGGCCATGCCCACGCAGATCGTGCCCGACGCCGCAGAGTCGATGCCCATTGTTTCGGCTGACAACAAAACATACACCTTCAAAGTTAAAAAAGGCTTGTACTTCACACCTGATGAAGCCTTTAAAGGGCAAAGGCGAGAGCTCACGGCCCAAGATTTTGTCTACGCCTTGTTGCGCCATGCAGACCCTAAGAATCGAAGCCCTCTAGTCTCTGACTTTGATGACAAGATTTTCGGTTTTGCCGAATCAAGAAAGAAGGCTGTAGCCAGCGGTCATTTTGATTATGAGCAAAAACACCCAGGGATTTATGTCCTAGACAGATACACACTGGTCATTCAACTGGTTCAGCCAGATCGCAACTTTCTCACGCTACTGACCAACCCATTTGCCGGCGGAATAGCGCGCGAGGTGGTTGAAAAGTATGGCTTTGAGGGCATCATGTCCAATCCTGTTGGCACAGGGCCTTACATGCTTGAAAAGTGGGTTCGTGGTTCCAAAATTATCCTCAAAGCCAATCCTGAATATCCAGGCTTTACATGGGATTTCCAACCGCCCCCCAACAAACCTTTGGAACTCCGGATCGCCAGCCAAATGCAAGGCAGAAAAATGCCTCAAATTGGCCGCATAGAAGTGAGCATCATTGAAGAGCCACAATCGATGTGGTTGGCGTTCAGCGGCAAAGAAATTGATGCAGTGGCAGTGCCGCCCTCGTTCATTGAAAAAGCCCTTACCCCCAAAAATGATTTGCTCCAAACTTGGGTGGCGCAGGGCGTCAACATGTACCGGAGTGTTGAGCCTGACATCCGCTATCAGTTCTTCAACATGAAGGACCCGATCATTGGTGGCTACACCCCTGAAAAAATAGCACTCAGACGCGCCATCATCATGGGTTTTGACGTAGACGAAGAGATTCGCGTCATACGAAAAGGACAAGCCATCAAGGCCCAGCAAATGGTGTCTCCAGTCATTGCAGGGCATGACCCCAATTACAAGAGCATCGTGAAGTTCAGCCCTTTGTCTGCCAATGCCTTGCTTGACCAGTTTGGTTACAAGAAAGATGCAAAGGGCTATCGCAGTTTGCCAGACGGCAAGCCGCTTGTATTCACCATTTACTCCTCTACATCCTCTGTTGATCGGGAGAGGGATGAACTCTGGAAAAAATCAATGGACCGACTGGGCATTCGACTTAAGGTTAAAAAAGACAAGTTTCCCGAAATGCTAAAGCAGGGCAAACAATGCGCTATTCCTTCTTGGTCTTTGGGTTGGACGCGCTCTTCTGAGGCCGAATTTGTGATGAAGCTCTTGTATTCCAAAACCATTGGTCAAAACAATTATGCGTGTTTTGAAAATGCAGAATACGACGCCTATTTTGAACAACTGAAGCGCTTGCCCGACGGCCCTGAACGCACGCGCGTTTTGCACAATATGTACCGTTTGATGGAAGTGAATGGGGTGCTTGGTTTAAGCTCAACAGGCATTGCAACGCGGCTTAGCCATCAGCGTTTGGAAGGCTTTCGCAAACACCCCTTGATCTTGGGTGATTGGATTTACTATGACATTCAAAAACCTTAAAGGCACTGCAATATGAGTGCCTACATCTTTCGCCGCAGCTGGCAAATGATTCCAACTTTGACCGGTG
>CAIODE010000263.1 GCA_903856875.1 uncultured Burkholderiales bacterium | reverse complement strand
GTATCGCTCTACCAACTGAGCTAATCCCGCATTTGCAATCAACTTAGCATTCTATGCCAAACTGCTTGCTAAGGACGGATTGTAGCGTAATTTGTGGGAATTTTAAAAGCCCTCCCAAAAATTCTATCAGTGCTTCACAGCCCCTGCTTTTGTAACCGTCTTTGCCTCTGTCGCAATAGGCGCTTCTACGACGACGGGTTCTTCATCGGGCAGTGCTTGAGGCATTGATACAAGCGCTACTTCGAGCACTTTGTCGATCCATTTCACCGGCACAATTTCAAGACCATTTTTAACATTTTCAGGAATGTCTTGCAGGTCTTTCACGTTGTCTTCGGGGATCATGACGGTCTTAATACCACCGCGCAAAGCTGCCAACAGTTTTTCTTTCAGACCGCCAATGGCCGTGACTTCACCACGCAAAGTAATCTCGCCTGTCATGGCCACATCGGCCCGCACAGGTATGCCTGTCATGGCAGAGACCATGGCGGTGGTCATGGCAGCGCCAGCACTGGGGCCGTCTTTAGGCGTGGCGCCATCGGGCACGTGAATGTGCAAGTCTTTTTTCTCAAACACATCGTCTTTGATCCCCAGCATGCGGGCACGACTTCTGACGACGGTGCGCGCAGCTTCCACTGACTCTTTCATCACATCGCCCAAAGAACCTGTGCGGGTGATGACGCCTTTACCTGGCATGAGAGCAGCCTCGATGGTGAGCAAATCGCCACCTACTTCGGTCCAAGCCAACCCAACCACTTGGCCGACTTGATTGGTGGCCTCAGCGCGCCCGTAGGTGTACTTTTGCACACCCAAGAAATCATTCAAGTTGTCGGGCGTGACCAGCACGGGCGCCGTCATTTGTTTGAGCAATAAACTCTTCACCACTTTGCGGCAAATCTTAGACAACTCGCGTTCTAGTGAACGCACACCAGCTTCACGCGTGTAATAGCGAACCACATCTCGCACGGCAGAATCGCTGATGTTGAGTTCTTCGATTTTCACACCATTGTTTTTCAATTGCTTAGGGAGTAAATACTTAATGGCAATGCTGGTTTTTTCGTCTTCGGTATAACCTGACAAACGAATGACTTCCATGCGATCTAACAACGCGGAGGGAATGTTCATGGAGTTTGATGTGGCCACGAACATGACGTCGCTCAAATCAAAATCCACTTCGACATAGTGATCGCCAAAGGTGTGGTTTTGCTCAGGGTCTAAGACCTCTAGCAAAGCACTGGAAGGATCGCCTCGGAAGTCGGTGCCCAACTTGTCAATTTCGTCCAACAAGAACAATGGATTGCGCGTGCCCACCTTGCTCAAGCTTTGCAACACTTTGCCAGGCATTGCGCCAATGTAAGTGCGGCGGTGACCCCGAATTTCGGCTTCGTCGCGCATGCCACCCAAAGCCATGCGCACATACTTGCGACCCGTGGCTTTGGCAATCGATTGGCCCAATGAAGTTTTACCAACACCAGGCGGGCCTACCAAGCAAAGAATAGGCGCCTTCACTTTGTCTACGCGCTGCTGAACAGCGAGGTATTCCATGATTCGGTCTTTGACTTTTTCAAGGCCGAAGTGGTCTTCGTTTAACACCACTTCGGCATTGCCCAAGTCGTGTTTGATTTTGGTCTTCTTGCTCCAAGGCAAGGCTGTGAGCACTTCAATGTAGTTGCGCACCACAGAAGCTTCTGCAGACATGGGCGACATGAGCTTGAGTTTCTTCAACTCAGCGTCCGCCTTTTTGCGCGCCTCTGCCGGCATTTTGGCGGCTTTGATTTTCTTTTCAATCTCTTCGATGTCGGCACCCTCTTCGCCTTCACCGAGTTCTTTTTGAATGGCCTTGACTTGCTCGTTCAAATAAAAATCGCGCTGATTCTTTTCCATTTGGCGCTTCACGCGGCCGCGGATTTTTTTGTCCACATTCAAGATGTCAACTTCACGCTCAAGTTGTGTGAAGAGGTTTTCAAGGCGGTCGCGAATGCTGGCCAAGTCCAAAACCACTTGCTTGTTTTCCAACTTCAAAGGCAAATGCGCAGCAATGGTGTCAGCCAAGCGGCCAGGCTCATCAATGCTGGAAATGGACGTGAGGATTTCGGGCGGGATTTTTTTGTTCAGTTTGACGTACTGGTCAAACTGCTGCATGACAGCACGGCGCAAGGCTTCAATTTCACTGCTTTGCTCGGCCTTCTCAGCAGCCACTTCAACTGGCAACACGCTGGCCACAAAATGGACTTCACCATCGACAATGGTTTTAACTTTGGCACGCTGCTGACCTTCGACCAACACCTTGACCGTGCCATCGGGCAGTTTGAGCATTTGCAAAATGGTAGAGATGCAACCGACTTCGAACATGTCGGTAGCTTCTGGCTCATCTTTGGCCGCTGTTTTTTGGGCCACCAACATGATGCGGCGATCGGTGAGCATGGCACTTTCAAGCGCTTTAATGCTTTTGGGCCGACCCACAAAGAGGGGGATGACCATGTGCGGAAAGACCACGACATCGCGCAGTGGCAACATCGGAAGGTCAAGTAATTCAGCGGGCAGTGGTGTGTGTCCAGACATGCGGTTCCCTTGTGTATTGGGGATAAATGGCCCCTGTTTTCCCGATTTCAAGCCTTGAGTGAGTAGGGTTTTTCATCGGGTTCAGGGGGTGGGCTGGAAAAGCTCAAGCTTGCTTGGCCGACTCGCGGTAAACAAGCAAAGGTGTGTGGTTGTCTTCAATGGTGGACGCATCGACCACCACTTTTTCAACATTGCTGGTGTTGGGCAAGTCGAACATGGTGTCAATCAGGGCCTGCTCCAAAATGGAACGCAAACCGCGCGCGCCCGTTTTGCGGGCCAGTGCTTTCTTGGCGATGGCATTCAAGGCTTCAGGCCTGATTTCCAGGTCGACGCCTTCCATGTTGAGCAACTGACCAAATTGTTTGACCAGGGCATTCTTGGGCTCGGTCAAAATTTGAACCAAGGCTTCTTCTGTGAGTTCGGCCAAGGTGGCCACCACAGGCATACGGCCGACCAGTTCAGGAATGAGCCCGAACTTGATCAAATCTTCTGGTTCCACTTCGGTAAACACTTGGGTGAGCGAGCGCTGCTTCTTGCTCTTGACCACGGCACCAAAACCAATGCCGGAAGCTTCTGTGCGGTTTTCAATGACTTTTTCCAAGCCTGAAAATGCGCCGCCACAAATGAACAAAATATTGGTGGTGTCAATTTGCAAGAAATCTTGATTGGGGTGCTTGCGCCCGCCTTGAGGTGGCACGCTGGCCATGGTGCCTTCTATTAACTTGAGCAAGGCCTGCTGAACACCCTCGCCCGATACGTCGCGCGTGATGGAAGGGTTGTCAGACTTTCGTGTGATTTTGTCAATCTCGTCGATGTAGACAATACCGCGTTGCGCGCGATCGACATCGTAGTTACAGCTTTGCAACAACTTGGAAACAATGTTCTCAACGTCTTCACCCACATAGCCAGCTTCAGTGAGGGTGGTGGCATCGGCCATGACGAAAGGCACATCGAGCATGCGGGCTAGCGTTTGAGCCAACAATGTTTTGCCAGAGCCCGTGGGCCCAATGAGCAAGATGTTGCTCTTGGCCAATTCGACGTCTTCTTTTTTGGCGCCTTCTTTGTGGCGCAAACGCTTGTAGTGGTTGTAAACCGCAACAGCCAATGTGCGCTTGGCTTTTTCTTGGCCGATGACGTAGTTGTCTAAGTTGGTCTTGATGTCTAGCGGTGTAGGTAACCCAGATTTAGCATCTTTGGCAATTTCGGTTGCAGGCAATTCATCTCGGATGATGTCGTTGCACAAGTCGATGCACTCATCGCAAATGAAGACGGAAGGCCCGGCGATGAGCTTCTTGACCTCGTGCTGGCTTTTGCCACAAAAGGAGCAATACAAATTCTTTTCGGTAACTGAGCCTTTTTTATCGGCCATAAACGACGCCTTGTGATTCTGTTTTCCCTATGATAACGAAAGAAAAACGGCGCTCTCCCATAAAGGGGGCGCCGTCTTCAAAAAACAGGGCAGAAACGCTAATTTCGACCCCGGTTTGTTGCGTCTCAGGGACGTTTTGAAATAACTTGGTCAATCAGACCGTATTCTTTGGATTCTTCAGCTGACAAATAGTAGTCACGCTCAGTGTCCAATTGGATCTTTTCCAAGGCTTGACCGGTGTTTTCGGCCAAGATTCTGTTGAGTTGCTCGCGAGTTTTGAGAATTTCACGGGCGTGAATCTCAATTTCGGTCGCTTGACCGCGGGTGCCGCCCAAAGGCTGGTGAATCATGACCTTGGAGTTGGGCAAAGAAAAACGCTTGCCCTTGGTGCCGGCGGACAACAAAAACGCGCCCATGCTGGCTGCCATGCCTGTGCACAAGGTAGACACATCGGGCTTGATGAAGTTCATGGTGTCATAGATGGCCATGCCAGCGCTGACCGAGCCACCAGGCGAGTTGATGTAGAAGGAAATGTCCTTTTCAGGATTTTCGCTTTCCAAAAACAACAATTGGGCGACCACCGAGTTGGCAGTGTAGTCATTGACCTCACCCACCAAAAAGATCACGCGCTCTTTGAGCAAGCGGGAGTAAATGTCATAGGCGCGTTCGCCGCGACCTGACGTTTCGATGACCATGGGCACATTGCCCAGGGCTTGAATGTCGAGTGAATTCATGTTGTTTCCAAACTTAAGTTTGTGAAGACTGTCAATAATATTCAGCAGGCTTAAGCCTGCTGGCCCATCAACTCGTCAAAGGAGATGGTCTTTTCAGTCACTTTGGCCTTGGACAGGATGAAGTCGGACACATTGGTCTCAATGACCACAGCTTCAACTTCAGCCATGCGCTGGTTGTCACCATAGTACCAACGCATCACATCTTCAGGACGCTCGTAGCTAGAAGCCAGTTCCTCGATGTGGGCTTTGATTTGCGCTTCAGTGGCGTTCAAAGAATTGGCCTTGACCAACTCAGCCACCACCAAGCCCAAACGCACACGGCTTTCGGCTTGAGGACGGAAGATTTCGTCGGGGATAGGTGCCTTGTCGGCGTCTTTGATACCGCGCTGTTTGAGATCGGCGCGGGCGCCCTCTTTCAAACGTTCCACTTCGTTTTGCACCACGGAATTGGGCAAATCGAGCTCGGCTTTTTCAACCAAGGCATTCATGGCAGCTTGCTTGTTGCGACCCTGCAAACGGAATTTGACTTCGCGCTCAAGGTTTTTGCGAATGTCGGCGCGCAAGCCTTCAACCGAGGCGTCTGCAATGCCCAATGATTTGGCCAAGGCTTCGTTCACTTCAGGCAAATGGGCGGCTTCTATTTTCTTCACAGTGACCATAAAGTCGGCTGTTTTGCCGGCCACGTCTTGACCATGGTAGTCGGCAGGAAATGCCAATTGGAAAGTTTTGCTTTCGCCATTTTTCATACCGCGCACTGCTTCCTCAAACTCTTTCAACATTTGGCCTTCGCCCACCAAGAATTGGAAGTCTGCAGCTTTGCCGCCAGAGAAAACTTCGCCATCAATTTTGCCTTCGAAGTCAACCGTCACGCGGTCGCCATCGATAGCGGCATCGGTAGCAGCACGCTGAGAGAAGGTGCGGCGCTGCTTGCGCAAAATATCAACGGTTTTGTCAATGGCTTCGTCGGTGACTTCTGTGCTGAGTTTTTCAACTGTTGCAGCAGTCAAGTCACCCAATTTCACTTCAGGATAGACCTCAAAGATGGCATCAAATGCCAACTCACCTTCGGGTGCACCATCTTTTTCAGAAATTCGGGGTTGGCCAGCAACGCGCACCTTGGCTTCGTTGGCGGCAAGGGCAAATGCCTCACCCACTTTGTCGTTCATGACTTCGTATTGAACGGAATAACCGTAGCGCTGAGAAACCACATTCATGGGCACTTTGCCTGGACGGAAACCGTCCATCTTGACGGTGCGGGCCATTTTCTTCAAACGGGCATCGACTTCAGATTGGATGACAGTCACGGGCAGTGACAAGCTGATTTTGCGTTCCAATTTTTCCAATGTTTCAACAGTAACTGCCATGGTCTTCTCTTTTAGTAAGTGGTGCGCGGGGCGGGACTCGAACCCGCACAGTATTGCTACCGTCAGGACCTAAACCTGGTGCGTCTACCAATTTCGCCACCCGCGCGGGTCCCATCTATATGGGTTGAATCGGTCAACCTTCTATTTTAACCATGGAACGGGTGACTTCTGAGCCGAAGTCACCCTTTAGATCTCTGGGTTTAGACCGATTTGGGGGGCGGTGCCACCTTGAACCATGCCGCGTACATGGCAGGCAAAGCCAACAATGTGAGCGCCGTCGCCACAATCAATCCGCCCATGATGGCCACAGCCATGGGCCCCCAAAAAACGCTGCGAGATAGGGGAATCATGGCCAAGACGGCAGCAGCAGCCGTGAGCACAATGGGCCTCAAACGCCTTACGGCAGACTCCACAATGGCTTCCCAAGCAGGAACGCCCGCAGCTCTGTCCTGCTCAATTTGATCGATCAGAATGACCGAATTACGCTGAATCATGCCCATGAGCGCAATGACCCCCAACAAGGCCACGAAACCAAAAGGCCGATCGAGCACCAACAAGGCGCCTGCCACACCGGCTATGCCCAAAGGTCCTGTGAGGAACACCAAAAAGGCACGGCTGAAGCTTTGGAGTTGCAGCATCAAGAGCGTGAATGTGACAAACAACATGAGTGGCATACCGGCCGCAATAGAGGCCGAACCTTTCGAGCTTTCCTCCACGGCACCGGCTACTTCAATGCGGTACTCGCCAGCATCTGTTTCCTGCCACTTGGCTTCCAATTTTTTCAAATCAGGCAACAACTGCTGAGTCACTGTGGCGCCTTGAATACCCTCAATCACATCGGCATTGACAGTGATCGCGTAACTGCGTCCTTCGCGCCACATCACGCCCGGTTCCCAATTGAAAACAGGTTTGGCAATTTGCAAAAGAGGAATCGATTTACCAGACGCGGTGGGCACATAGGCGCCAGCCAAATCGGTGATGGCATCGCGTTCAGACTGGGGTTGCCTGATGACAATGTCAATCAGCTTGTCGCCATCGCGGTATTGGCCAATGGTCGACCCAGACGCAATGGTCCTAGAAGCTTGCGCGATAGATTGGCTGGTGACACCCAAAGCGCGCGCTTTGGCTTGATCGACTTCCAAGCGAATGACTTTGACCGATTCATTCCAATTGTCATTGACGCCGCGGGTATTGGGATTGGTACGCATGACGGCCTTCACTTCATCCGCCTTCAAGCGCAGCGCCAACGGATCAGCTCCCACAACCCTGAATTGCACGGGATAAGGAACAGGTGGGCCATTGGGCAACAGTTTGACGCGCCCACGAACTTCAGGAAATTCTGCGGCCAAAATGGCTGGCAATTTGACACGCAAAGATTCTCTGACTTTCAAATCTTTGGACACCACAATCATCTGTGAAACATTGGACTGAGGAAATATTTGATCAAGCGGCAAGTAAAAACGCGGTACGCCTGAGCCCACCCAAGTACTCACCGAGTTCACGCCCTGCTCAGCCAACAATCTCTTTTCAACGCGCTTGGCCACTTCTTCGTTGGCAACAAAACTAGCACCTTCAGGCAACCACACTTCCACCATAATTTCAGGCCGACTCGAGTCAGGGAAAAATTGTTGCTGAACTTTGCCCATGCCCACAATGCCCATCACAAACAAGCCCAATGTGATGGCAATGGTTTTCCATTTGTTGATCACGCACCAAGTGACCGCACGGCGAAAGACTTGATAAAACGGTGTGTCAAACATTTCATGAACGACCGCCTTCTCAGAACCTCCAACATGGGGCGGCACTTTCAAAAGCAAAGTACCCAAATAGGGCACAAAGTAAACAGAGGCCACCCAACTGATGAGAAGCGCAATCACGGTCACGGCAAAAATAGCGAATGTGTATTCACCCGTTAGGGATTTGGCCAAACCAATGGGCAAAAAGCCAGCCGCAGTAATGAGGGTGCCCGTGAGCATTGGCATGGCTGTGAGTTCATAGGC
>CAIODE010000262.1 GCA_903856875.1 uncultured Burkholderiales bacterium | reverse complement strand
TAACTTTGCTGGGCGCCATCGAGTCCTTGCTGTGCGCGCGCATTGCCGATGGCCTCATTGAAGATAGGCACAACCCCAATCAAGAACTCATGGCGCAAGGTGTGGCCAACTTTGTCACGCCTTTCTTTGGCGGCATGCCAGCCACAGGCACCATTGCGCGCACGGTTACCAATGTCAAAAGTGGCGGCCGCTCTCCCGTCGCGGGCATGGTGCATGCGCTAGTTTTGTTGGGCGTGGTTTGGGTGGCAGCCCCATTGGCCAACCACGTGCCATTGGCAACTTTGGCAGCCATCTTGATGTTTGTGGCGTGGAACATGGGCGAATGGCATGCCTTTACTGATTTGAAACAATTTCGCGCGCCTTATCGCATCACCTTGTTGGCGGTGTTTCTGCTCACGGTCATGGTTGACCTCACGGTGGCCGTTGAATTTGGCTTGTTTGCGGCATGCATCACCTTCATCTATCGAATTTCCAGCCTCAGTCGCGTTGAAGAACTGAAAGATACAGACTCAGCTTCTCTTTTAAATCAACAAGGGCACGTGCGGGCTTACCGTTTTTATGGCGCTCTGTTCTTTGGAGACGTGAAAATGGTAGAGGCCATTGAAGACGAATTGCCTCAAAAAGCAGTTGTTTTGGACCTGAAAAACCTGATTTACATCGATTCTTCTGGGGCAGACGCGTTGGTGGCCTTGGCGAAAGTTTGCCAAAAAAAGCACGTGAAACTGATGCTTTGCGGTCTCAACCACCAACCCTTGGACATTGCAAAACGAACGGGATTGTTGGATTTAGTGGGCAACTCTGTTTATGCTGATTGGACTTCTGCCCTCGAATCAGCCTTTTTGTCAGAAAAATCCTGACTCAGCCCCGCTAAAATAACCCTAGTTCTTTAGAAGGCGCTTTGTCATGTCGCTCCTGCATTTTTTCCGTCGTCCCGACTACCGTTCGGACACCACACAGTTCATCGATCAGCTCAAAATTGATCGACCCCATCTTGAAGCTGCTCAAAAAGAAGCCCGTGCGCTGTTGTGGAACGCGTCTGTCGACCGCCATGTGTTGAAAGAATTCAACGAAGGCCGTGTCGACCAAAAACCTTACGTGTATCAAACCAAAGGCTGAGTCTTTTGGAAAATACCACTGCTTCCACGAAGCTTCTGCCCGTCGTTGAAAACACGACCGGCCTGCCCGAGGTCATCGACCACGTGGCAGTGGCGCGTCTGTATGGTGAGCCTTTGTTTTCCATGCCCAACGACCTCTACATCCCACCAGATGCATTAGAGGTTTTTCTCGAGGCTTTCGAAGGCCCTTTGGATTTGTTGCTGTACCTCATTCGCAAGCAAAACTTCAATATCCTTGACATTCCCATGGCCGCGGTCACGCGGCAGTACCTGAGTTATGTCGATGAAATTCGCGAGCATAACCTCGAGTTGGCAGCTGAATATTTGCTCATGGCTGCCATGCTGATTGAAATCAAATCACGCATGCTGTTGCCACCGAAAAAGGTGGCTGAGGGCCAAGAGCCTGAAGATCCTCGCGCCGAGTTGGTTCGCCGTTTGCTCGAGTACGAGCAAATGAAAATGGCCTCCATGCAATTGGGCAACTTGCCTCAATATGGTCGCGACTTTTTGAAGGCGCAGGTCTACATTGAACAAAGCTTGCAGCCGCGCTTTCCCGATGTGCACTTGGTTGAACTGCAAGAAGCTTGGCGCGATATTTTGAAGCGCGCCAAACTGGTTCAGCACCACAAAATCACCCGCGAAGAACTCAGTGTGCGTGAGCACATGAGCATTGTCTTGAAGCGCCTTCAAGGTCGCAAGTTTGTAGAGTTTGAAAATCTGTTTGACCCCAGCAAAGGCACACCCGTCTTGGTGGTCACTTTCATTGCGCTGCTAGAGCTGGCCAAAGAAACGCTCATTGAAATTACGCAAGCTGAAGCCTTCGCACCCATCTATGTGCGACTGGCTTTCACGCCGGTTTAATTCTCGCCTTTTGCGCCTCTACCCATGAGGGCGGCTACAGCTTCAGAGGGCTTTAACTTG
>CAIODE010000261.1 GCA_903856875.1 uncultured Burkholderiales bacterium | reverse complement strand
GGTGACGATTTGCAGGCCATTAAAAAAGGCGTGATGGAACTAGCCGATTTGGTAGTCATTAACAAAGCCGACATTGATGCATCGGCCGCCACGCGTGCTGAAGCGCAAATTACCAGTGCCTTGCGATTGCTGGGCATGCATGGCCACCCCGATCATGCGCATTTCGATGAAGAAATTTGGCATCCGGAAGTCATTCAAATCAGCGCACTTTTAAACCAAGGTGTCGACAGCTTTTGGAGCTGCGTTTTGAAATTCAAACGTTTGCAGCAAGCCAAGCAAAAGTTGGAGCAGCGCAGGCAAGGGCAAGCCCAGTCGTGGATGTGGGAACGCATTGATGCCGGTCTGAAACAAAATTTCCGAGCCCAGGCCAGTGTGCAAGCCCTGCTGCCTGAACTGACACAAAAAGTGATCTCTGGTCAAGTGCCAGCCTCCAATGCCGCCAGACAATTGTTAGCCGCTTATCAAGCGACTGGCTTTCCAAAACATTGAACTATCCGTATTGAAGCGAGTAAATCATGCAAGACATCATTCAACAACTTGAACAAAAGCGCTTAGCAGCACTCATGGGCGGTGGGCAAAAACGCATTGATGCTCAGCATGCTAAGGGCAAGCTCACAGCGCGCGAGCGCTTAGAAGTTTTGTTAGATGAAGGCACCTTCGAAGAATGGGACATGTTTGTCGAGCACCGCTGCACCGACTTTGGCATGCAAGACAACAAGATTCCAGGCGACGGTGTGGTGACGGGCTACGGCATGATCAACGGCCGTTTGGTGTTTGTCTACAGCCAAGACTTCACGGTGTTTGGCGGCGCATTGTCTGAGCCACACGCTGAGAAAATTTGCAAAATCATGGACCAAGCCATGAAGGTGGGTGCCCCTGTGATTGGTTTGAACGATTCAGGCGGTGCGCGCATTCAAGAGGGCGTGGCATCTTTGGGCGGCTATGCCGAAGTGTTTCAGCGCAACGTCATGGCCAGTGGTGTCATTCCTCAAATTAGCATGATCATGGGCCCTTGTGCCGGTGGTGCCGTGTATTCACCGGCCATGACCGATTTCATCTTCATGGTCAAAGACAGCTCCTACATGTTTGTCACAGGCCCTGAAGTGGTGAAGACGGTGACGCATGAAGAAGTGACAGCCGAAGAATTGGGAGGCGCCTTAACACACACCACCAAAAGCGGTGTGGCCGACATGGCCTTCGAGAACGACGTGGAAGCTTTGCTCATGTTGCGTCGCTTGTACAACTACCTACCCCTCAACAATCGCGAAAAATCGCCCATGCGGGCCAGTGGCGATCCTACCGACAGGCTTGATCAAAGTTTGAACACCTTGGTGCCTTTGAACGCCAACCAAGCCTATGACATGAAAGAACTCATACAAAAGACTGTTGACGACGGTGACTTCTTTGAGCTTCAACCCGATTACGCCAAAAACATGTTGATTGGTTTTGCCCGCATGGCTGGGCAAACGGTTGGCATCGTAGCCAATCAACCCATGGTGCTGGCGGGTTGCTTGGACATTAAGAGTTCGATCAAAGCCGCCCGCTTTGTGCGCTTCTGCGATGCCTTCAGCATTCCTGTGATTACTTTCGTAGACGTGCCTGGTTTCATGCCTGGCACTTCACAAGAATATGGCGGCATC
Organism: uncultured Burkholderiales bacterium; assembly: GCA_903856875.1. Taxonomy (GTDB): domain Bacteria; phylum Pseudomonadota; class Gammaproteobacteria; order Burkholderiales; family Burkholderiaceae_C; genus Limnohabitans_A. The sequence continues at coordinate 2,326 of CAIODE010000261.1, read as the reverse complement.
ATCAAGCATGGCGCCAAATTGCTTTACGCCTACGCAGAGTGCACGGTACCTAAAATCACTGTCATCACCCGCAAAGCCTACGGCGGGGCCTACGACGTGATGTATTCTAAGCACCTCAGAGGCGACGTGAACTTTGCATGGCCTAGCGCCGAAATTGCGGTGATGGGGGCCAAGGGCGCGGTGGAAATTATTTTCCGCGAAGATAAAAACAATCCTGTGAAGTTGGCAGCGCGTGAAGCGGAATACAAAGACCGCTTTGCCAACCCGTTTGTGGCAGGCGCGCGTGGCTTCATTGATGATGTGATTCAACCCAGCGAAACACGCAAACGCATTTGCCGCTCCTTGGTCATGTTGAAAGACAAGAAAGTTGAAAACCCATGGCGCAAGCACGGCAACATTCCGCTTTAAGCGCAATGACCGACATCGCTTGAACTGAAACGCCATAAGGAAAAAATATGTTTACCAAAATTTTGATAGCCAATCGTGGTGAAATTGCTTGCCGCGTCATTGCCACTGCTAAGAAAATGGGCATTGCTACGGTGGCTGTTTATTCAGAAGCCGACAAAGAAGCCCGCCATGTGTTGCTGGCCGATGAAGCTGTACTGATTGGACCTGCGCCTTCACGCGAATCGTATTTGGTGGCCGACAAAATCATTGCTGCCGCCAAAGCAACAGGTGCACAAGCCATTCACCCTGGCTATGGTTTCTTGTCTGAAAACGAAGCTTTCTCTAAGCGTTGCGAAGACGAGGGCATTGCCTTCATTGGTCCACGCCATTTTTCCATTGCCGCCATGGGCGACAAAATTGCGTCTAAGAAATTGGCCAACGAAGCCAAGGTCAACACCATCCCTGGTTACAACGATGCCATTGACACAGCAGAAGCCGCTGTAGAAATTGCCAAAGGCATAGGCTACCCCGTCATGATCAAAGCCTCCGCAGGCGGCGGTGGCAAAGGCTTGCGCGTAGCCGCCAATGACAAAGAAGCCTTTGAAGGTTTTACATCTTGCAAAAACGAAGCACGCAACTCCTTTGGCGATGACCGTGTGTTCATTGAAAAATTTGTGGAAGAGCCAAGGCACATTGAAATCCAAGTCTTGGGCGACAGCCACGGCAACGTGATTTATTTGAACGAGCGTGAATGCTCTATTCAGCGCCGTCACCAAAAAGTGATTGAAGAAGCACCATCACCTTTCATCAGCGATGCCACACGCAAAGCCATGGGCGAGCAAGCAGTGGCCTTGGCCAAAGCGGTCCAATACCAATCTGCTGGCACGGTAGAGTTTGTGGTGGGCAAAGACCAGAGCTTCTACTTCCTTGAGATGAACACGCGCTTGCAAGTAGAGCATCCCGTGACAGAAGCCATCACAGGTATCGACTTGGTGGAGATGATGATTCGAGTGGCCAATGGCGAGAAATTGCCCATCACGCAGGCCGATGTGAAACGCAACGGGTGGGCCATTGAGTGCCGCATCAACGCTGAAGATCCCTTCCGCAATTTTTTGCCTTCTACGGGTCGATTGGTGCGCTTTCAAACGCCCATGCAAACCATGTTTCAGTCGAACACGCAAGACCTATTGGGTGTGCGCGTAGACACAGGCGTGCAAGATGGCGGCGAGATTCCGATGTTCTACGACTCGATGATTGCCAAGCTCATTGTGCATGGCACCGATCGCAACGATGCCATTGCCAAAATGCGCGAAGCACTCAATGGCTTTGTGATTCGCGGGATCAGTTCCAACATTCCTTTTCAAGCGGCATTGTTGGCACATCCTAAGTTTGTATCTGGCGACTTCAACACGGGCTTCATTGCAGAAAACTATGCACATGGCTTTCGCGCTGAAGATGTGCCGCATGAAGACCCTGACTTCTTGGTTGCCTTGGCGGCATTTGTTCGTCGCAAATCACGTGAACGTGCAGCCAACCTGAGTGGTCAATTGCCTGGTTACGATGTGCAAATTGGTCATGACTACAGCGTGGTGGTGCTGGGTGCCAAAGGCGACAACCGATACATCCCTGTGCACGTGGACGAGTTTCGCGGTCAGAGCGGCAAAGCCATCATCAAGGTGGGTGAGAGTCACTACATCATAGAGAGCCATTCACGCCTCAACGATGTTCGCATCAGTGGCACTGTGAATGGCAAGCCCTTCACTGCACAAGTAGAACGCGGCACACCCAAAAATCCATTGGCCTTGCAAATTCAAAACAACGGCACACGCATTCAAGCCCTGGTGGTGTCACCCCGCATGGCTGAGTTGCATCAAATGATGCCTTTCAAAACACCGCCAGACATGAGCCGTTTTGTGTTGTCACCCATGCCTGGCTTGTT
>CAIODE010000260.1 GCA_903856875.1 uncultured Burkholderiales bacterium | reverse complement strand
GCAGGCGTCGACAAAATCATTGTGACGGGCTTGAACACGCCTTCAGACAAAAAACGTTTGGCCATGGCCAAGCACTTGGGTGCCAGCCACACCGTGGCCATTGGCGACGAAGATCTTTTGGAATCAGTGGCCGACATCACGGGCGGCCTCATGGCCGATTTGGTCATTGACTGTGCGTCGGGTGGCCCTGGTTCGGTGATCAGCGCCATTCAATTGGCGCGCAAAAAAGGCCGCGTCATTTTGGGCGGCATCAAGCGTCAGAAAGTGCCGCAGTTTGACAGCGACATGATCATTGCAAAATTCCTGACGGTGAAGGGCATGCGCGGTCACAGTTATGAATCAGTCGAATTGGCGTTGCAACTCATTGCGGGCAATCGCCACAATGTGAAAGACATGAGCACACACATGTTTGGTTTGGATCAAACTGAATACGCCATTCGTTCTTTGGTGGGTGAAGGCGCAGAAGACGCCATTCACATGACCATCGATCCTTGGAAATAAATCAGCGTGGGTGCTGAAAAACTTTCAAGCCTGGTTGGCTTCAAATACCAAGGCTTGAGATGTCTTTTTGCAGAAGCAACTGCTCTGCGTCTGCCGATAAAGGATGGCTCACAATGACCGTGAGACCACTGCGCGTGCTGTCTGCCCAGGTCAATTCATCGGCGCACACTTGCGCTTGCTCTTCAAACGGTGCCAGTTGAATCACAAACTTGCCTTCTGGCGTTTGAACGCGTCCTTTGATGCGCAGCAAATCTGCACCCAAGCTATTTTGTAAATCCCTCACCTGGGCTTTGAGATTTTCTAAAGCAAGACTTGGTGCGATGGGCCACCACAGTGCCTGCGCGGCATGAACGGCATGTGCCGGGTGATGATCATGATCGCAAATATCACAGTGAACGCCAGGTTTGTGCAAATGAAGCGCATGCGGCGAAGAAGATGCTGACTGAATTTTCGAATTCTTTGCAAGTTGGTCTAAGGGCGTATTGTCTGAAACGCCATGCAACAACAAACTGTTTAGCAAATCTGACGCAGCCAAATTGGCCTGCGCAGAGGTCAGCAAGCTGGGCGTGCTCTTCAGCTCCAAATGCGCCAACTGATGTTGCACGCGCAATGTCAGTGCCTCTAAATTTGCTGTGCTGACCAAATCCGTTTTGGTGATGACCAATACATCTGCGCCCGCCAGTTGTGCGCGAGCTTCTGCGTGTTGCTTGAGGACAGCATCGGCGGTGCTGGCGCTTAAGCAGGTCACAACGCCCGCCAAGCGATAACGCTCTTTTAACAAGTCGCTGCTGATCAGGGCTTGGGCGACAGGTCCAGGCTCAGCCAAACCCGTTGTTTCAATGACCAAATTGGGAAAGCGCGGCATGCGCCTTTCAAGGCGTGCCCAAAACAAATCTTCCAGTGCTTCTGCCAAGCCGGGTAAGCCGGTGCAGCAAACACATGCATTGGCTACCAATGTGCTGCTTTCTGTGGCGCCACTTAAGAGCTGATTGTCCAGGCCGACTTCGCCCAACTCATTGATGACCAAAGCGGCCTGCGCAAACTCAGGCTGTGCAAGCCACGACTTGAGCAAGCTGGTTTTCCCGCTGCCCAAATAGCCCGTGAGCAAGTACACGGGAATGCGCTTGTCGTCGGGACGAACAAGATCAGGCTTGGAAATCGAAAGGTTCATGTGACGGGCAAGTGGGTTGTGCGTATCATCGTGCCATTCGCTGGATATTTCTGCAAGGCAAGACCATGGAACGCATCACAATTTCAATTGAAACAGAGTTGGCCACTATTTTGGACCAACTGACAGAGAAGAATGGCTATAGCTCAAGGTCAGAGGCCATTCGAGATTTGATTCGCGGCTGGCATTCTCAAGAAACTTTGCGTCAAAACGAAAGCGAGCATTGCATTGCGCATTTGGGCTATGTGTACAACCACCACGATCGCACCATGGCGGAGCGCATTGCCAACTTGCAGCACGATCACCATGACCTCACGGTCTCGAGCATGCATTTGCACCTAGACCATGACAACTGT
>CAIODE010000259.1 GCA_903856875.1 uncultured Burkholderiales bacterium | reverse complement strand
ATCACGGTAGGCATTGGCTGCACGGGCGGTCAACACCGATCCGTTTATTTGGTCGAAAAACTCAGCCAACGCTTTGGTGCGCACTGGCTCACACTCAAGCGTCACAGAGAGTTAGACAGCAAGTGACGCACAGGTGTTGGCAAGCCTAGCACCACCCAATCTTTCTCTGAAAACCAAGCACCCGCATTGGGCGTATGAGGTGCTTTTTTCAATTTCACTTTGACCACATGACAGTGCAAATCTTTGTGCGTCAGAACATGCTTAAATGCTGGCAGTATCTCTATGTCCATTGCAGCTGAAGAAGTTTTCTTCGCATTTGAGTCTAAGTTTTTGAGCTTGGCATGACTATCAAAAACTGTGTGCAATGCAGCTTCCGAGTCAAACAGGGGAAAGCTGTAAAGGCTGGCCCAAATGCCCTTGGGCGGCCGCTTCTCTAGCCACACTTCGCCCTTCGTGTTTTGCGCCAACAACAGCCAAAGTACTTCGCTGCTGCGTTTGATTTTGCGCGTTTTAACAGGGAACTTTTCAGGCTCGCCCAATGCAAAAGCTTTGCATTCATTTTGAACAGGGCACGCCTGGCAATTGGGTTTGCGCGGCAAACAAAGGGTGGCACCCAAATCCATCAGCGCTTGTGAGTATCTTGGCATGGCCGTTTTCAAATGGCGCGTTGGCAAAGCGTTTTCTGCTAACTGCCACAATGCTTTTTCATTCTTGCTGACAGATAAATCGGCGTCATAGGCCCAAACCCGCGTAAGCACCCGCTTCACATTGCCATCCATGATGGCGACACGCTCAGAAAAACAAAACGAGGCCACTGCGGCGGCTGTAGAACGACCAATGCCAGGCAGCGTGATCAAGTCTGCCGCAGTAGATGGAAACTTTCCGCCAAAACGCGACACCACATCTTGCGCACACTGGTGCAAATTGCGCGCACGGCTGTAATAACCCAAGCCACTCCACAGTCCCATCACCTTGTCTTGCGGTGCTTCTGCCAAGTCAGCCAAAGTGGGAAAGTGCTGCAAAAACTTGTCGTAGTAATCGAGTACGGTACTGACCTGTGTTTGCTGCAACATGATCTCAGACAACCATACCCGGTAGGGGTCTTGGGTGTTTTGCCAAGGCAAGTGATTGCGCCCGTGAACCTTTTGCCAAGCCACCAGGGTCTCAGCCAATGGCGGCAAGTCTTTCAATGCTTTTGACATACTGGGCAGAAAAAAGTTGAGCGCTGACCTTGCACAATTTGCTTGATGGGTGTGCTGCAAACTCGGCAGGGCAAACCTGTTCTGCCATACACCGAGGCCTCCAACTGAAAGTAACCTGTATTGCCTTGCGCATTGACAAAGTCTTTCAGGCTGCTACCACCTTGTTCCACTGCTCTGGCCAGCACTTGCCGAATGGCAGCATGCAATTTAGCCACCCGCGGTGCACTCACTTTGTTGGCCTTCACTGTTGGCCGAATGCCCGACATGAACAATGCTTCAGAAGCGTAAATATTGCCCACACCCACCACCACATCACCCGCCAGCAACACTTGTTTGATAGGGGCTGTGCGTTTCTTCAAACCTTGTTGAAACAACTTGAGTTCAAAACCTTCGGTCAGGGGCTCCATGCCCAATTTTCCTAAAAGCTTAGAAGCAGGCGCATGCTCTTCGGAGTCAGACCAAACGGCCGCGCCAAAGCGGCGTGGATCGTGCAAGCGCAAAACCCCTTGGGTGGTGACCAAATCCATGTGGTCATGTTTGCCAGATTCTGCCTGTGAAGGGGCAAAATTTAAACTGCCTGACATGCCCAGATGCAGCATCAAAATACCGCGATCCATGTCCAACAAAAGGTACTTCCCGCGGCGCCTGACGGCCCATACACTTTGCCCCACCAAAAGAGAGGGCGAAACACCCAGGGGCCACCTCAAAGGCTTGCCCATGTGCAAGGCCAAAACCCGAGCGCCCGCAATCCGACTGGCAAAACTCAGTCTAGTGACTTCGACTTCTGGTAATTCAGGCATGGGTACGCTTCAAATACGGGGTGAAATAAGAGAACTGGCGATGCTCATTCATAGCCCGTAGATTATGATGGCTTCATGAAATATTGGTTCCCCTCTTTGGCATTGGTCTGGGCTACATCAGGTGTTTGTGCCGAGCCGCCCGTGCAAAACTCAAACCTCAATGCGGTTTTGTTTTACCAATTGCTATTGGGCGAACTCAATGTGCAAGCCGGCGAACCCGGCTCAGGATTTGCCATTCTTTTAGATGCCGCACGCAAAACCAAGGACGAGGCTTTGTTTCAGCGAGCCACCGAACTGGCTCTTCAATCTCGTTCTGGTGAGGCTGCTTTGCAGGCGGCCAGAAGTTGGAAATCCAGTCTGCCAGAATCTCAAGAAGCCAATCGCTTCATCTTGCAAATTTTGCTGGCACTCAACCGCATCGATGAAGCTGGGCGTGCATTAAAGGCCAGCATAGCCAGCTTGCCCCTTCAAGAACAATCGGCAGCAATAGGCTCTATACCTCGCGTGTTTGGCCGTTTGCAAGACAAAAACTTAGCCGCCAAGGTGGTCGAACAAGCGCTCACCACAGCCATTCAAAACCCCGAAACTGCTGCAATCGCCTGGACCACCATTGGCCGCATGAAACGCGATGCCGGTGAAATTCAGCCCGCCGCAGAGGCTGCTCGCGCTGGTCATGCCGCCAACCGAAAAGCCCCAGGGCCCATCATGCTGGCCATGAGCATTCTGAATGTGGTGCCCAGCGAAGTACAGCCCATAATTTCTCAGTACATGGCTGGCGATGCTTTACCTGACTTGCGGCTTGGCTATGCACGCACTTTGATTGATCTTGACCAAATGCAGCCCGCGTTGGCCCAACTCAATCAATTGACTCAGCAACATGCCAATTTTGCCCCTGGCTGGTTGTTTTTAGGTTTGCTGCAAAGTGATTTGTCGCAGGTGTTGCTGTCTGAGCAATCTCTCAAGCAATACATCAAACTGGTCGAAAACACGAAAGACGCAGATCAATCTGGCGGCTTGTCAGAAGCTTATTTGGCCTTGTCGCAAATGGCCCAAAAGCAAGGTCGATGGACACAAGCCGATGAATGGCTGGCTCGCATTCCGCCCGATGCCGATCCGCTTAAAGTTGCAAGCCGTCGGGCTGCATTGTTGGCGCAGCAAGGTCGCAAAGCCGACGGTCTGAAGCTCCTTGAACAAGTCAAGGTGAACAGCCCTCAAGATGCACGGCTCAAGGCTTTGGCAATTTCTCAATGGCTTCGCGAAGACAAACAAATCACCGCTGCATTGGCAAGCATTGAACAGGCCTTGACGCAATTCCCAGCAGATACTGATTTGCAGTCTGAAATGGCCATGCTGTGCGAAAAGCTGGGTCGCTTTGACCAAATGGAAAGCCTCTTGCGGGGCATCATGAAAGTCAAGCCCACCGACCCTCATGCATTCAATGCCTTAGGTTATTCCTTGGCCGATCGAAAAATAAGGCTCGATGAAGCGCGTGAACTCATCCTCAAAGCGGTGCAATTAGCTCCCCGCGACCCTTTTATTCAAGACAGCTTGGGTTGGCTCGAATACCGTGCAGGCAACTCGGCTGAAGCCATCCGTATTTTGGAAGCAGCGTTCAAAGCCCGCCCCGATGCTGAAATTGCGGCCCACCTAGGCGAGGTCTTTTGGATCTCAGAGCAAAAAGACAAAGCCGGCACCATTTGGCGCGAAGGCCTGATGCTCAAATCTGACAACGAAACCCTGCTTGAAACCCTCAAGCAATTCAAATTCAAACCTTGATGGGCTGAGGGCGAGATGCGCATGAACCGTTTGGTCTGTCTGTGTTTTACAAGCATCTTTTGGATGGGCGCCTGTTCAACCAGACCTGCCGCAACACAAACCTTCACACCGCCGCCTGCCAATCCCGAAAATTCGCAAGTCGTCTCAGTTCAAGCCACTCCCATGCCCCCTGCTTTTAAAGCTGGCAGATTTGCGCTTCAAATCGACTCTCAACCACCGCAGTCCTTCATCACCTCATTTGACCTAACGGGTGGTTTAACAGAAGGCGCGCTCAACATCTACAACCCCTTGGGCATACAAATGGCCCGCGTCGAATGGACGGCGCAAAGTGCCCGCCTCTTGCAAGGCAATCAAGTGCGTGAATCAAGCAGTCTTGAGCGTTTGATTTTGGAGCTGACCGGTGCGCAACTGCCCACCGCCGCCTTGGTGGATTGGCTGTCAGGCAAACCCACACCTGCCGAAGGCTGGAACGTCGATGTCAGCGAATGGCACTTGCGTCGATTGGTTTTGGAAAGGGTTCAGCCAGCCCCTCGAACCGTACTTCGAATTGCGTTTGAATCATGACGTCTTTGCACCATGTCTTAGCGCCCGCCAAACTCAATCTGTTTTTGCACATCACAGGCCGAAAAGACAACGGCTATCACCTTTTGCAATCGGTGTTCATGCTCATTGATTGGTACGACACCCTGCACTTTGACCTTCGCCAAGATGGCCAAATTAGCCGCGAAGATCTGACCTTGAAGCTGCCCGAAGATGACCTCATCACACGCGCTGCCAGGCTTTTACAGCAAGCCAGTGGCACCTCTTTGGGTGCGCACATTGCCATTGAAAAGTCCATTCCGGCGCAAGCAGGCATGGGCGGCGGCTCATCCGATGCGGCCACCTGCCTTTTGGCATTGAACAAGCTTTGGAACCTCCATTTCACAGTCAATCAATTGGCAGAACTGGGTTTGAAACTTGGAGCTGATGTACCGTTCTTTCTCAGAGGAGAAAATGCTTGGGTGGAAGGTGTTGGTGAAATCATCACGCCCATTTCGGTGCCACCCGCTCAATTTGTCGTGGTCAAACCGCCAGATGGGCTGGAAACCGCCAAAATTTTTGGCTCGGAAGCCTTAAACCGAGATTCAAAGCCTGCTACAATTTCGGTCTTTGCAGCAAACCCGTTCGGCTTCGGCCACAACGACCTGCAACCTGTGGCTCAAAGCCTCTGCCCCCAAATTAGCGAAGCAATAGAATGGCTTGAATCAGCCAGACTAGAGTCAGCTGTTGTCAAAGGCAGAATGACAGGCTCCGGGAGTGCAGTGTTTGCGCAAGTGCCACGCGGCACGGATTTAAGCCAAATGCCTCAAGTTCCAACAACTTGGTCCCTTTGGCAAATTCGAATGTGTGGCAATTTGGAAGTTCATCCTCAAAAGGGTTGGGCCTCCAGCGACGATTGATCGGTTGGAAGTTCTAGATTTTCTATAACTGCCAACCCGTGTAGGGGAGTCGCCAAGTTGGTTAAGGCACCGGATTTTGATTCCGGCATGCGAAGGTTCGAGTCCTTCTTCCCCTGCCAAATCTTTCACAGGCCGTTAAACGCCAAGTGATTGAATGCGCGGTCACACGCGCAGTGATTGAAATTTATGCGGTAAGCCGCATCGGCCCTTCATTTGATCGCTCAGAAGTTCATGCTGCAACCCAACTCAAATTCAGACTTCATGGTTTTCACTGGCAACGCCAACCCCGTGTTGGCGGCTGAAGTTGCCTACGAGTTGGATGTCTCCCTCGGCTTGGCCGATGTGGGCCGCTTCTCTGACGGTGAAGTCAGGGTTGAGTTAAAGCAAAACGTGCGCGCACGTGATGTGTTCGTCATTCAGTCCACATGCGCGCCCACCAACGAAAACATGATGGAACTGCTGATCATGGTCGACGCTTTAAAGCGGGCCTCAGCCGGTCGCATCAGCGCCATCATTCCCTATTTTGGCTATGCCCGCCAAGACCGTCGCCCTCGCTCAACACGCGTGCCCATCACGGCCAAAGTGATCGCCAACATGTTGCAAGCCGTGGGCGTCAATCACGTCCTCACCATGGACTTGCACGCCGACCAAATTCAAGGTTTCTTCGACATCCCCGTCGACAACATTTACGCCTCTCCCGTGCTCCTGGGCGATCTGCTCCAAAAGAACTACGAAGACCTTATTGTGGTGTCACCCGACGTAGGCGGTGTGGTTCGCGCACGCGCCTTGGCCAAACAACTTAACTGCGATTTGGCCATCATTGACAAACGCCGCCCTTCAGCCAATGTCAGCGAAGTGATGCACGTCATTGGTGAAATCGATGGACGCAATTGCGTCATCATGGACGACATGATTGATACCGCAGGCACCTTGGTCAAGGCGGCTGAAGTTTTGAAAGCACGTGGCGCTAAAAAAGTTTACGCCTATTGCACACACCCTATTTTCTCAGGCCCCGCCATTGACCGCATTGCCAAAGGCGACGCCCTCGATGAAGTGGTTGTGACCAACACCATCCCGTTGTCGCAATCTGCTGCTGCATGCCCCAAAATTCGCCAACTCACTGTGGCGCCGCTGTTGGCCAAAACCATTCAGCGCATTGCCAATGGTGAGTCGGTCATGAGTTTGTTCTCAGATCAAGACTGATCTGGAGCATCAACGTGGTTTGCTTTTAGCAAGCCTTTTTAAAACAGAGTCGTACTGGTCGCGGTCGACTCATCTTGGAGTTAGTTATGAAATTTGTCGCTTTTGAGCGCTCTATGCAAGGTACGGGTGCGAGCCGCCGTCTGCGCAATTCAGGTAAGACACCTGGTATTGTTTATGGCGGTGTGGATCAACAACCTCAATTGGTCGAACTTGATCACAATGCCCTGTGGCACGCCCTGAAAAAAGAAGCTTTCCACGCAAGCATCTTGGACATGGAATTGAACGGTAAAGAAACCAAAGTCTTGCTCCGTGACTTCCAAATGCACCCCTACAAACAATTGGTTTTGCACATCGACTTCCAACGTGTCGACGCCAAAACCACTTTGAACCGCAAAGTGCCAATCCATTACTCAGGCGAAGAAACATCTCCTGCTGTCAAAGTTGACGCTTGCTTGATCAATCACATCATGAATGAGCTCGAAATCGCTTGCTTGCCAGCCGATTTGCCAGAGTCCATCAATGTTGATTTGTCTGGTTTGAAGAAAGGTGTTTCTTTGAATCTGGCCGACATCACATTGCCTAAGGGCGTGAAAGCCGTTACACACGGCAAGAAAAACCCTGTGTTGGTGTCTGTGGTCACCCCAGCTGCTGAAGAGGCTCCTGCAGCCGATGCCGCCGCTGCTGCACCTGCTGCCGACGCTAAAGCCAAGAAGAAGTAATCCTTCTTCGCTTTAAACACGGACTGTGTTTCAAACAACCCGCCTCGTGCGGGTTGTTTTGTTTTTATACTCACACATGATCAAACTGTTTGTTGGCCTAGGCAATCCAGGCGCCGAATACGAAGACACCCGCCACAACGCTGGCTTTTGGTGGATCGACGCCTTGGCGCGTGATCTCAATGTGAACTTAGTGCCCGATAAAAGCTATTTTGCCAAGGTGGCGCGTACGCAAATCAAAGGTCAAACTGTTTGGTTGCTAGAACCCCAAACTTTCATGAACCTCTCGGGCAAGTCGGTGGGCGCTTTGGCCAAGTTCTTCAAAATTGCACCGCAAGAAATACTGGTGGCGCATGACGAGCTGGATGTTGTTCCTGGTGAAGCCAAACTCAAATTTGGGGGCAGTCATGCTGGCCACAATGGCCTTCGGGATATTCACGCCCAATTGGGCACTGGCGATTATTGGCGTCTGCGCATAGGCATTGGCCACCCTGGCGTGAAAGCTGAGGTGATCAACTGGGTGCTCAAAAAACCCATGGCCGAGCAACGCGACCTCATTCAAGAAAGCATTGCACGCTCGGTGAAAGCGGCTGACATGCTGATGCAAGGCGAGATGGACAAGGCCATGGTGCAGATTCACACCAGCAAGCCGCCTAGGCCCAAGCCGCCCAGGCCCGAAGGCATCTAAGCCTGCGCTTTGGCCAGCAGCCTAGCTGGCACCTTAGCCGGCACTTTGAAGCCGCAGGTATTTTTGAAACAAGGTCTCCTTGGTTT
>CAIODE010000258.1 GCA_903856875.1 uncultured Burkholderiales bacterium | reverse complement strand
GGTGCAGATTTTGTCGCGTGTGACGCAAGGCTGCGCACCCATCAGCAAAGAGCGCGAGATCACAGAAGCCGAAGGGCATGTGGTTTACAAACTCGATGGAATGCCCGCATTGGATGTGCTCATGGCCGATTTGAAGGTGTCATTGTCAGAACCACAAACCGCATTGAAAGCAGTGCGTTCAACTTTGGTGGGGCTCACGTCTGCGGGTCAACAAGGGGTTGGCAGAACCGGAAGTTTGGGCGCCGATGTGAGGGTGCGCCACATCGTTGGACTTGACCCTGCACGCCAAGGCGTGGCCATTGCTGACCGTTTAGAGGTGGGGCAGAAATTGGCTTTTTGTCAGATGAATTTGCAAGCTGCAAAGTCAGATCTTCGGCGCATCTGCTCCGAAATTCGAGAAGAGCTAGAGCCCGAAACATTGAGTTTGGAGATGGCCAACGCGTTGGCTGCCAGTGAAGCTGAAGCGGCTCCTCACCCAGCCAGGCGCATTGCCGGCGCGGTGTATGTCAGTTGCTCAGGTCGCGGCGGCCCGCACTTTGGTGGACCCAGTGCCGAGCTTCAATGGATTCGCCACGCTTTAGGCGATGTGCCTTTGGTGGGGTTTTTTGCCAGCGGCGAAATTGCGCATCACCACTTGTATGGTTACACCGGTGTGTTGACGGTGTTCACCACCCCTGCAGAAGCCACTTAAACAGCAACAGTTTTCAAACGCCGCGAGCACGCGCCTGTTTGAACTGGGTTTGAAAGCTGACAAAGTTCTCGGCATCCAACGCAGCGCGCACTTCTTGCATGAGGTTCAAGTAATAGTGCAAGTTGTGAATAGTGGTCAGCATAGGGCCCAACATTTCGCCGCAGCGATCTAGGTGATGTAAATACGCGCGGCTAAAACCTTCTCTGCCGCCATCGTCCCAAGACACACCAGAAGTGCCTGCACACGCATGGCATGTGCAAGAGGCATCCAAAGGCTGATGGTCAGTCTTGTGACGAGCATTGCGCAGCTTCAAATCGCCAAAGCGTGTGAACACGGTGCCATTACGTGCGTTTCGCGTGGGCATGACGCAGTCAAACATGTCAACACCTTGCGCCACGCCTTCGACCAAATCTTCGGGGGTGCCTACACCCATCAGGTAGCGCGGCTTGTGCACTGGCAGACGGTGCGGTGTGTGCGCCATGATCTGCAGCATTTGTTCTTTGGGCTCGCCCACGCTCACACCACCAATGGCATAACCTGGAAAATTCATACCCACCAATTGGTCAAGAGATTCTTGACGCAAGTTTTCAAACATGCCGCCTTGCACAATGCCAAACAGCGCATTGGGATTTTCAAGTCGTGCAAATTCATTGTGACTGCGCGTGGCCCAGCGCAAACTCATCTCCATCGACTTGCGGGCTTCTGCTTCAGTGGTGAGGTGGCCTTTGGTTTCATAAGGCGTGCATTCATCGAGCTGCATCACAATGTCTGAGTTCAAAATGGTTTGAATTTGCATGCTCACTTCGGGCGACATGAAAAGTTTGTCGCCGTTCACTGGCGAAGAAAAATGAACGCCTTCTTCGGTAATTTTGCGCATCGCGCCCAAAGACCAAACTTGAAAACCACCCGAGTCTGTGAGGATGGGCTTCTTCCATTTTTCAAAGCCATGCAAGCCGCCAAAACTTTTCATGATGTCAAGGCCAGGTCGCATCCACAAATGAAAGGTGTTACCCAAAATAATTTGCGCGCCCATTTCTTCTAGGCTGCGCGGCATCACACCTTTTACTGTGCCGTAGGTACCCACAGGCATGAAGATGGGCGTTTGAATCACGCCGTGGTTCAGGGTCAACTGACCTCTGCGCGCGTGGCTGTGAGGGTCTGTTTTAAGGAGTTCAAATTGAAGCATGCTTCATTCTATGCAAGGAGGGTTAAACAAGGAGGATTCAATAAGCATGGTTAGAAAGCGCCAGACCGTCTTAAAAGCATGGCATCGCCATAGCTGAAGAATCGATACTTGTGTGCAATGGCGTGGGCGTATAAAGCCATCACATGCTCATAGCCTGCAAAGGCACTCACCAGCATCATCAATGTGCTTTTGGGCAAATGAAAATTGGTGATCAAACAGTCTACCCACTGAAACTCAAAACCTGGTGTGATGAATATTTGAGTGTCGCCTTGCGCTTGACCAGATTGGCCCCAAGATTCCAAAGTTCTGACCGAAGTGGTTCCCACCGCCCAAACTTTGCCGCCACGCGCTTTGCATGCGTGCAAAGCAAGTTGCGTAGATTCAGGAATGTCATACCACTCGGCATGCATGGTGTGTTCGGCAATGTTCTCAGTTTTCACTGGCTGAAAGGTGCCTGCCCCCACATGCAAGGTGACACTCGCGGTGGCGACGCCCTTGTCTTTTATCTGGCCTAACAAGGCATCGTCAAAATGCAGCGCTGCAGTCGGTGCGGCTACAGCTCCGGGATGGCGTGCAAAGACTGTTTGGTACCGCGCTTCGTCTTCAGCAATTTCAGCCTGCGTAGCGCTGCCATCGTATTGCCGCTCAATATAGGGGGGCAATGGCATGTGGCCATGCTGCGCCATGAGGGCATGCGGCTCTGCGCTGAATTCAAAACAAAACAAAGCGCCGTGTTCATCAGGCCATCGGCCGATCAGGGTGGCTTCAAACCCCGTTTTGTTTTGTTTTGAGATTCCGTTGGCTTCACTGCTCATGTAAAGCTTTGCGCCAATCGGTGGTTTTTTGCTCACTTTCATGTGCGCCACCACGCGATGCCCAGGCAAAACCCGCTCGATCAAGAGCTCCACTTTGCCGCCGCTTGATTTTTTGCCAAAGATTCTCGCCTTGATGACTTGGGTGTCGTTGAAAACCAAGAGGTCACCCGCTTGCATCTGTTGAGGCAAATCTTTAAACACCCGATCGACGGGCAGGGGCCTGCTGCCATCCAGCAACTGAGAGCTGCTGCGTTCAGGCGCTGGGTGCTGTGCAATGAGTTCTGGGGGAAGGTGAAAGTCAAAGTCAGTCAAACTGAAGCTTCGTTTGACTTTGATGGCGTCAAGAGGGGGGCTAAAAGCGGTCATGTGCTTGAGGGCCGAACAAGACCCGTTCCAAGTTGAAAAATGAGATTGTCCCATGACCCAGCGCAAGCCCTCCAAAATTAGAACTATCTAATATTTGTAATTGAGCGCAAGATGTAAGCAGTATTTAAGAAAGTAATTATCACCATTCACTTTCATGCACTACCCAGACATTAATGTATGGACATGCAAAAAGTATCTGAATCCCAACAATTCGCTGATCGTTTGCGCAGCGCGTTGGAAAGTGCAGGTGTGCGTGCTTCACCTACCTTGGTTGCCAATGCCTTCAACCTGCGATACCGCGGTCGCAGCATCACCCCGCACACGGCACGCAACTGGTTGTTGGGCAAAGTCATGCCAACCCAAGACAAACTGCGGGTCCTCTCCGACTGGTTACAAGTCAGCCCAGACGAGCTTCGTTTTGGCCGCTCGCCTGGCAAGACATACGTCTTTGAAATGAACGATGGCCCCATCGAAATGGGCTTGGCCGACCGTGAGATGGTCGATCGTTATTTGTCGCTCCCCTTGGAAGAGCGAAAGACCATTCGAAATGTTATAACGGCCTTTGTCATGGCCAAATCAGCCGAAAAATTGCTTTGATCTTCAGGGCCTGATCCTTCAGCAGTTTTAAGCCTGATCGGTCAAAGTCATTGGGCAAGCACGGCACAATGGCGGTATGGTTGCCCCCGCATCACCCCCGTCACCTTCGCTGACCAAACCGCTTTCAGCGCCGCAAAAAGCCATGCGCAAGATGGGCTTGGCGCGCGACATTGATTTGGCCTTGCACATTCCCTTGCGCTACGAGGACGAAACCCGCATCGTCAAGCTGGGCGATGCCCGTGAAGGCGATGCCATTCAAATTGAAGCCACGGTGGTCTCCTCGGAAGTCCAATTGCGGCCGCGGCGCCAGTTGCTGGTGACGGTCGATGACGGGACTGACACCTGCGTCTTGCGATTCTTCAGCTTCTACCCTGCTCAGCAAAAGGCCTTGGCCGTGGGCCAGGTGATTCGCGCTAGGGGCGAAGTCAAAGGGGGGTTTTTGGGTTTCACCATGATGCACCCCGCCTTCAGGGCAGCTACTGGCGATCTGCCGTCGGTGCTCACACCGGTCTATCCCACTTCAGCAGGTTTGCCGCAAACCTATTTGCGCCGTGCCATTGCCAGTGCCGTGTCGCGCGCCGATTTGAGTGAATCATTGCCTGCTGCCATGGCCTGGCCCTCATCGCCCCAAGGAAAATCAGCGCCGAGTTTGCGCCAAGCCTTGACTTATTTGCACCATCCCACGCCTGATGTGTCGATTGCGGCCCTTGAAGACCGTTCGCACCCTGCTTGGCAAAGGCTCAAAGCCGAGGAGTTGCTGGCGCAGCAACTTTCACAGCGCATGGCCAAGCTTGAACGAGACACCTTGAAAGCACCCTCGCTCAAGTCAAAGGCTGGCGGTTGGCATGACAAATTGAAAGACATATTGCCATTTCAGCTCACGGCCGCACAACAAAGGGTGGGGCTTGAAATTGCGCAAGACTTGGCCTGGCCTGTGCCCATGCACCGCCTGCTTCAGGGCGACGTGGGCGCAGGCAAAACCGTGGTGGCTGCTTTGGCGGCCATGTTGGCCATTGATGAGGGTTGGCAGTGCGCTCTCATGGCACCCACCGAAATTTTGGCGCAACAACACTTTGCCAAATTGGTGGGATGGTTGGCCCCTTTGGGCGTTCGCGTGGCTTGGCTCACGGGCAGTCAAAAGAAAAAAGAACGCACCGAAATGCTGGCCTTGATTGAATCGGGCGAAGCCGCGTTGGTGGTGGGCACGCATGCCGTCATTCAAGAACTGGTGAAGTTCAAAAACTTGGCCTTGGCCATCATCGATGAGCAGCATCGCTTTGGTGTGGCTCAGCGTTTGGCTCTCAGAGACAAGATGCAAGATGTCGGCATGGAGCCGCATTTGCTCATGATGACGGCCACACCCATCCCGCGCACCTTGGCCATGAGTTATTACGCCGATTTAGAAGTGTCGGTCATTGACGAGTTGCCACCAGGCCGCACGCCCGTGGTCACCAAAGTTATTTCAGACAGCCGACGTGATCAAGTGATTGGCCGCATCGGCGCGCAATTGGCCGAAGGTCGGCAGGTGTACTGGGTCTGCCCGCTCATTGAAGAAAGTGAAGCTTTGGACTTGACCAACGCCACAGCCACTCACGAAGAATTGTCCGCGGTGTTGCCGGATGTGACCGTAGGCCTGCTGCATTCCCGCATGTCGGTGAATGAAAAGCGCGAGGTCATGGCGCAATTCACACAAGGCAGCATGGGTGTGTTGGTCAGCACCACTGTCATTGAGGTGGGCGTCGATGTGCCCAATGCCTCCTTGATGGTGATTGAACATGCGGAGCGATTTGGTCTGAGTCAGTTGCACCAATTGCGAGGGCGCGTGGGCCGGGGTGCAGCAGCCTCTGCTTGTGTCTTGCTCTATGGCACACCCGAAGGCGGACGTTTAAGTGAAACAGCGCGCGAGCGTTTGCGTGCCATGGTCGACACCAACGACGGTTTTGAAATTGCCAGACGCGATTTAGAAATCAGGGGGCCAGGCGAGTTTCTAGGTGCGCGACAATCGGGTGCAGCTTTGTTGCGATTTGCCGACCTGGCCACTGATGAGCATCTGCTCGAATGGGCTCGTCAAATGGCGCCACTGCTGCTTGAAAAATATCCCGACATGGCCGAGCGACACATCGCTCGCTGGTTGGGTGGAAAATCTGAGTTTTTGAAAGCTTGAGAAATTGGCATGACCCTGACTGAGCTGAAATACATTGTGGCCGTGGCCCGCGAGCGGCACTTTGGCAAGGCGGCCGACGCGTGTCACGTGTCGCAGCCTACTTTGTCGGTGGCCATCAAAAAACTCGAGGAAGAACTCGATGTGAAATTGTTTGAGCGCAGCGCCAATGAGGTGAGCGCCACGCCATTGGGTGAAGAAATCATTCGCCATGCGCAGCTTGTTTTAGAACAAGCGGCAGAAATCAAAGAAATTGCCAAGCGAGGTAAAGACCCCTTGGCAGGTGTCTTGCGTTTGGGCGTGATCTACACCATCGGCCCTTACTTGTTGCCTGATTTGATGCGTC
This sequence comes from uncultured Burkholderiales bacterium, assembly GCA_903856875.1. GTDB lineage: Bacteria > Pseudomonadota > Gammaproteobacteria > Burkholderiales > Burkholderiaceae_C > Limnohabitans_A. The sequence goes on along the minus strand of CAIODE010000258.1, from coordinate 3,254 downwards.
AGATCATGAAGAAGGCACCCCAAATGCCTTTGATGTTGCAAGAGAACTTTACTGTCAAATTGATGGAGATGCTGCGCGCGGGTGAAATTGATTGCGCCATTTTGGCCGAGCCTTTTCCCGATGTCGGATTGGCCACCGCCGCTTTGTACGATGAGCCCTTCATGGCCGCGTTGCCCGTGAAGCATTTGCTAGCCCAGAAAAAATCAATCACGGCTGAGCAACTTAAAAACGAAACCATGTTGCTGCTTGGCAATGGCCATTGCTTTAGAGACCATGTGCTCGAAGTGTGTCCCGAGTTTGCAAGGTTTTCTAGCAACGCAGAAGGCATTCGCAAAAGCTTTGAAGGCTCTTCTTTGGAAACCATCAAGCACATGGTGGCTGCAGGGATGGGCGTCACCTTGGTGCCGCGTTTGTCGGTGCCTGCTGAAGCACTTGCCAAAGAACCCAAACGAAAAAAACACGAAGACCCCGACATCGCTTACTTGCCCATTGTGGACGAAGCAGGCGGTTTACCACCGACGCGCCGGGTGGTCATGGTTTGGCGCAAAAGCTTCACACGCTATGAGGTCATTGCCGCACTTCGCAACGCCATTTATGCGTGTGAACTGCCTGGTGTGACGCGTTTGTCATGATGCCAGTTCGGGTTGTTTGGTTTGAAAATTCTGTCCATCCATGCGTGAAAAAATCAGCCTGTATTTAGACCTCATTCGCTGGAATCGACCTGCCGGTTGGCTCTTGTTGTTGTGGCCCACGCTGTCTGCTTTGTGGGTGGCATCGGGTGGTTTTCCAGGCTGGCATTTGTTGATAGCGTTCACACTGGGCACCATCCTCATGCGCAGTGCGGGGTGTTGTTTGAACGATGTGGCCGATCGCGATTTCGACAAGCATGTCAAACGCACGGCTGAACGGCCCGTCACAAGCGGGCGCATCGGTGTGAAAGAAGCTTTGCTGCTGGGTGCCGTGCTGTCATTGATCGCGTTTGGCCTGGTCCTCACTTTGCGCACAGAAACGATTGCTTGGTCATTTGCCGCTATGGCGGTGGCAGTGGCGTACCCCTTTGCCAAACGCTTTGTGGCCATGCCGCAAGCCATACTGGGTCTTGCTTTTAGCTTTGGTATTCCCATGGCGTTTGCGGCCGTTACTGGGGAAGTGCCAAGCATGGCTTGGATGCTGCTGCTTGGCAATTTGTTTTGGGTCTTGGCCTACGACACCGAGTACGCCATGGTGGACCGCGATGACGATTTGAAAATTGGCATGAAAACTTCTGCCATCACATTGGGTCAATGGGATGTGGCGGCTGTGATGTTTTCCTATGTCGCATTTTTAGTTGTTTGGGGCGTGGTGTTAGATGCATCCGACAAGCCTCTTTTGTTGGCAGGCTTGGCTGCTGCTGCACTTCAGGCTGCTTGGCATTTTTGGCTCATCAAAGACCGAACACGAGACGGTTGCTTCAAAGCTTTTCGCTTGAACCACTGGGTGGGTTTTGCCGCTTTTGTGGGCGTGGTACTCAGCTATATCTGACCTGAATCTGATCTACCACTGATCAGTCTTTGCCGAATTCATCACCCAATTCACCCGCACGCTTTTGCGCTGCCAGCATGGCTTTCACAAAGGCTTCTTTCACATGGTCATCGGCCATGGAGGTGAGTGCCGCATAGGTGGTGCCGCCCTTTGAAGTGACGCGTTGGCGCAGCACTTCCGGCGAGTCTGTTGATTGACTTGCCAGATGCGTAGCGCCGCCGAAAGTTGCCTTGGCCAAGTGGTAAGCCTGTTCTTGGCTTAAGCCCATTTGAACGCCTGCTTCTGTCATGGCCTCTAAAAAATAAAATACATAAGCAGGGCCAGAACCTGAAAGAGCTGTGACCACATCCAAATCAGATTCTTGCTTGACCCACAGCCACTCACCGGTGCTCTGTAGAACTTGTTCAACCAATTGCTTGTCTTGTGCCGACACACCTGCACGGGAAAATAAACCTGTAATGCCTTGACCCACCAACGCGGGGGTATTGGGCATGCTGCGCACCACGCGATCTGTGTGAAGCCAGCGCCCAATGCTGTCGCTTCTAATGCCTGCAGCCACCGACAAGTGAAGTGCTTTTGGTGTGAAAGCGGCGACAGGCAATGCGGCCTCTTTGAACACTTGCGGCTTGACAGCCCAAACCACCAGATCTGCATTGTTTAAAACGGCAGAAGCAGCGGCATGAACCTCAACACCAAATTCTGTTTGAAGTTTGGCAGCAGTTTCTGCAAAGGGCTCAATCACCACCACTTGGCTTTGCGCAAGGCCTTGCTTCATGAGGCCTCCTAAAATGGCGCTGGCCATGTTGCCGCCGCCAATGAAGGCCAATCGCACTTTTTGAAAATCAATGTGAGTCGATGCAGTCATGAACCATTCTCGATGTATAAGGGGCCACTGAACAAGGCAGGCCAAAGTTTGAGTTATTTTGTCTAGTCTGGCCAATAAGTCTTATTGTCTCTTTTTCGGAGCTCAGCTTTCGGTTAATCTTCCTGCCATGAAGTACATCCTTGCACTTGACCAAGGCACCACCAGTTCTAGGGCGGTGTTGTTCAACCGCGATGCCCAGCCCGTTGCCACTGCTGCACAAGAGTTCACACAATACTTTCCCAAGCCAGGCTGGGTCGAGCACGACGCGCTTGAAATTTGGCAATCGCAAAAAAATGTCATGCAACAGGTTCTGCAAAAGGCGGGCGTTTCTGCCTCTCAATTACAGAGCATTGGCATCACCAACCAACGCGAAACAAGCGTGGTTTGGGACCGAAGAACAGGCCAGCCCATTGCGCCGGCCATTGTTTGGCAAGATCGCAGAACCGCGGGGGTTTGTGATCGCCTTAAAAGCCAAGGCGCGGGCGCGGGCATTCAAAAGAAAACAGGCTTGGTGTTAGACGCCTATTTTTCGGCCACTAAAATTTCTTGGCTGCTCGATCATGTGAAAGGCGCAAGGCGTCTGGCAGAGCAGGGGCATTTGGCATTTGGCACCATCGATACATGGCTCATTTGGCAACTCACGGGGGGCCGGGTGCATGTGACCGATCCCAGCAACGCCTCGCGCACTTTGTTGTTCAACTTGCACACCCTGGCCTGGGATGCCAGTTTGCTCAAGCAATTCAACATCCCCTTTTCAATGTTGCCGCAGGTGGTGCCTAGCAGCGGTGTGCTGGCTGAAACAGATGCGCATCTGTTGGGTGTGTCGGTGCCCATTGCAGGTTTGGCGGGCGATCAACAAGCGGCTACT
>CAIODE010000257.1 GCA_903856875.1 uncultured Burkholderiales bacterium | reverse complement strand
TGGGCATTCCCTTCATTTTTAAAAGCAGTTACGACAAAGCCAACCGCTCATCTGGCACAACTTTCCGCGGCCCCGGCATGGACAAAGGTTTGGAAATATTGGCCAAAGTCAAGCGCGAACTGCATGTGCCCATCCTTACCGATGTGCACACAGAAGCCGATATACCTGCCGTGGCTGCCGTTGTGGATGTGCTTCAAACACCCGCTTTTTTGTGCCGCCAAACCGATTTCATTCGTGCTGTTGCCCAATCTGGCAAGCCTGTCAACATTAAGAAGGGGCAGTTCTTGGCGCCTCATGACATGAAGAACGTCATCGACAAAGCTCGTGCAGCAGCACGTGATGCTGGCCTGCCAGAAGACAGCTTCATGGCCTGCGAGCGCGGCGCCAGCTTCGGCTACAACAACTTGGTATCTGACATGCGCAGTTTGGCTATCATGCGCGAAACCGGCGCCCCTGTGGTGTTTGACGCCACGCACTCCGTTCAATTGCCTGGTGGCCAAGGCACAAGCTCTGGCGGCATGCGTGAAATGGTGCCCGTGCTGTCGCGCGCAGCTGTGGCTGTGGGTGTGGCTGGCTTGTTCATGGAAACACACCCCAACCCGGCCGTGGCAATGTCTGACGGCCCCAATGCCGTCCCACTGCATCACATGAAAGCCCTGCTGGAAACATTGCTCGAGCTCGATGCCGTAACCAAAAAGAATCCGTTTTTAGAAAATATTTTTAATTAAGAGAGAAGTCAAAAATGAGTGCGATTGTTGACATTGTGGGCCGCGAAATCTTAGACAGCCGCGGCAACCCCACCGTTGAGTGCGATGTGTTGTTAGAGTCCGGCGTGATGGGCCGTGCTGCGGTTCCTTCTGGCGCTTCCACGGGCAGCCGTGAAGCCATTGAATTGAGAGATGGCGACAAAAGCCGTTATTTGGGCAAAGGCGTGCTGAAAGCCGTTGAGCACATCAACACAGAAATTTCTGAAGCAGTATTGGGATTAGATGCATCAGAACAATCTTTCCTCGATAAAACTTTGATCGACTTGGACGGCACTGAAAACAAAAGCCGCTTGGGCGCTAACGCCATGTTGGCCGTGTCCATGGCTGTGGCCCGTGCTGCAGCTGAAGAGTCTGGCTTGCCCTTGTACCGTTACTTTGGTGGCATGAACGCTTGTCAATTGCCCGTGCCCATGATGAATGTCATCAATGGCGGTGCACACGCCAACAACAACCTTGACTTGCAAGAATTCATGATCATTCCCGTGGGCGCGCCCAGCTTTCGCGAAGCGGTGCGTTACGGTGCAGAAGTGTTTCACGCCTTGAAAAAAATCATTCACGACAAAGGCATGAGCGTTGCTGTGGGAGACGAAGGTGGTTTTGCACCCAATGTGCCCAATCACGAAGCCGCCATCCAAATGATTTTGGAGGCCATCAGCGCTGCGGGCTATACCCCTGGCGAGCAAATTGCCATTGGCCTAGACTGCGCTGCCAGTGAGTTTTACAAAGACGGCAAATACGAACTCGAAGGCGAAGGCTTATCTTTGACGGGCGAACAGTGGATCGACATGTTGGCCAATTGGGTTGACAAGTACCCCATCATCAGCATTGAAGACGGCATGGCCGAAGGCGACTGGGACGGCTGGAAATTGCTGACAGACCGCTTGAGCAAAAAAGTTCAAATCGTGGGTGACGACTTGTTTGTGACCAACACCAAAATTTTGAAAGAAGGCATCGACAAAGGCATCGCCAATTCGATCCTCATCAAGATCAACCAAATCGGCACTTTGACCGAAACTTTTGCGGCCATCGAAATGGCCAAGCGTGCCGGCTACACCGCCGTCATCAGCCACCGCTCAGGCGAAACCGAAGACTCCACCATTGCCGATATTGCCGTGGGTTTGAACGCTGGCCAAATCAAAACCGGCTCTATGAGCCGCAGCGATCGCATGGCCAAGTACAACCAACTGCTGCGCATTGAGGAAGACTTGGGAGACGTGGCAGAGTACCCTGGTCGTTCAGCGTTTTACAATTTACGCTAATATTTCTGGATAGCCCTATTCGATGCTCATGGACAACCGCCTTTTGCCAGCCATCTTGATCGCCCTGCTGCTGATCTTGCAGGGTCAGATTTGGCTGGGCAAAGGCAGTGTACCCACGGTCATTGAACTAGAGCACAAAATTCAAGAACAGAATGAGTTGAACGCCAAAGCCAAGCGCATCAATGGCCAACTCAACTCTGAAGTCAGCGACCTCAAAGAAGGTTTGAACACTGTTGAAGAGCGTGCCCGCAACGAGCTGGGCATGGTCAAGGCCAACGAGATTTTCGTGCAGATCGAGAAATGACAGATCCGGTCGAGTGGGCCGGCTTCGTCTTGTCCTTGGCAATGGTTTATTGCAACATCAAAGAAATTCATTGGGGCTGGCCGCTGGCCATTCTGAGCGCCATTCTTTACGGTACCGTTTTTTGGAACAGCCAACTGTATGGTGAAGCAAGCTTGCAAATCATGTTTGTTCTGACAGCAGCTTGGGGCTGGCAGCAATGGTTGAGAGGGACCGCAAGGGCCCCACTCCTCACAGATGCGGCCGAAAACTCATCAGCGCCATCACCACCTAAGCTTTCAGTGACCACCCTTCAGCCTTCTGAACGACGCGTTGTCTTCATCGCCACATTGTTGGCTTGGCCTGCATTTTCATTTTTTCTAAATCGTTACACCGACAGCGACGTGGCCGTTTGGGATGGTTTGGTCACCGCCTTGAGTTTGTTGGGCCAATATTTATTGGGTCGCAAGAAAATTGAAAACTGGTGGGTCTGGCTGCTTGTCAATGTTCTAACAGTTGGCCTGATGGTTGCAAAGTCATTGTGGCTCACCGCTGTGTTGTATGCCATTTTTGCTGTGCTCAGCTACATTGGCCTTCAAGCTTGGCGTCGAAATGAACACTAGGGTCATTCGAATTGCCGTGCTGGGTGCAGAAAGCACCGGCAAAACCAGCATAAGCCAGCGCATCACCGAAGCTCTATTGGCTCAAGGTCAAATGGCTGCATATGTTCCTGAAGTACTGAGAGATTGGTGCCAAATGAATGCCCGAACACCGGCCATGCATGAGCAACTCCAAATTGCGCAGCAACAAGCCGAGCGAATTTTTTCTATCCAAGAAGGCTGGGTCATTGCCGACACCACTTCATTGATGACCGCTGTTTACAGCGATTTTATTTTTCAAGACATCTCTTTGTATGAGGAAGCTTTGTTAAAACAAGCACAATTTGATTTAACACTGGTCATGGGACTCGATGTGGCATGGGTTCCAGATGGTTTACAACGAGATGGTGAGCATGTCCGTGAACCCGTCGACATGCTCATTCGACAGGCCATGTCAAAGCGACAACTGCCTTTCAAAGTGATTTACGGTCAAGGCGAGGCGAGGCTCAATGCGGCCTTGTTGGCCATCAGCCAAGGCATCACCCAGCTCACGGAGCCCATGGGATTGAAATTTTCCGGCGCCAGCTTACTACCCATACAAGCTAAACGGGAAGTGAGTCAATATGGTTTGAATCAAGGCAAAACAGCTTGGCGCTGCGATTTGTGCAGCGATGCAGACTGTGAGCACAGATTATTCAGAGACCTGCTGAAATAAAGCCTTCTAGTGAACCGCGGGACCCGTTGGAGGAGACACTTCAGGCTGCGTAAAAAGACTGGCCGCATCCACAGGATCAAATTGATACTGGGCACCACAGAACTCGCAACCCACCTCAATGTTTTCGCGCTCTGACAAAATACTTTCTGCTTCTGCCGCGCCTAAGCTCTTGATCATGCGCCCCACTCTTTCGCGACTGCAGCTGCAGTGAAAACGAGGGCCCACATCGCCAACCAGCGGTTCAAATCGAAGCAGTGGTTCTTCCCAGAACAATCGGTGCAGCACAGTTTCAACATCCAAACCTAGCAACTCTTCAGGCTTCAGGCTTTTAGACAAGATAGAAATTCGGTTGTAGTCTTCATCCCTGCCCAATGCCGATTCGCGCTCTACTGAGTCGTATCGACCAGCCAAATTACCAGCACCTTCCATTGGCAATCTTTGGATCAACAAACCTGCTGCAACTTGAGCGTTAGCAGCCAACACCAAGGTGGTATCGAGCTGTTCAGACTGGAGCATGTAATGCTCAAGCACTTCACTTAACTTTTCTAATTTTTCCTTTTGATCGCCAAACAAGGGCACCACGCCCTGATAAGGCTGCTGACCTGGCAAACGCTCTAATGGGTCGAGGGTAATGGCGCAACGCCCCTCGTTGTTGACATTGACCATCTGGCTCAGAGAAGCCTGTGGTGACACCTCGCCCTGCACGGTGGCTGTGGCACGAAATCCAAAATCGGGTTGCACTTCCACCACAGACAACTTAACGGGCCCGTCGCCAAAGACTTGTAACACCAAAGCACCATTGAATTTGATGTTGGCTTGCATCAACACCGCGGCTGCTGACATCTGACCTAACAACTCTGAGACAGGTTCTGGGTAAGCACCCGTTTCTGTGTTGGCAGCGCGCCTTTGAAGCACCTCCCACCATGAATCGGTCAAACGAACAATGGCACCGCGAACGGGTAAGCCTTCGAATAAAAATTTATGAAGTTCAGACAATTTTTTTCAAACTCGATTGGAAGAGGAGTGCATTCTCGATGTAATGTTTGGCAGGCATGCGTATGCCTTGAATTTGTTCAGGCGTTAATTCACGAACCACTTTGGCAGGAGAACCCATGATCATGGAGCCATCGGGAAACTCTTTGCCCTCGGTCACCAAAGAACCTGCACCCACCAAACAGTTTTTGCCAATTTTGGCATCGTTCAAAACCACTGCACCAATACCAATGAGCGATTCATCGCCAATGGTGCACCCGTGCAACATGACGTGATGACCGACAGTGACATTTTTGCCGATGTTCAGCGGTTTACCAAAGTCTGCATGGAGCACACTGCCATCCTGAATATTGGAGCCTTCACCAATGTGAATGGATTCTGTGTCGCCCCGAATGACGGCGCCAAACCAAACGCTGGCATTCACGCCCAAAGTCACTGCCCCCATGACCTGAGCGCTGTCGGCGACCCAAGCTCCCTCAGCCAATAAGGGTTGCTTGCCGTCAAGTGAATAAATAGCCATGAGAGTCCCTTCAATTCAGAGCGCAAAGCCTACATTGTAGGCAAGCCTAAAATAGCGCATGGCGAACGCAGAATTAGCCCCATACACCCCTCACTTCAGGCAGGCTGTTTTAGCCCCCTTGTTGACTCAAAACGCTGTTCAAAAAGCGGAGTTAACCTTGTCTCTTTCAGAAGACTTGCCCATCTTTGTCGATGTGGTGGTGCAAGACCCTGGGGGCATTCCCGGACGACCTGCCCGACCAGAACTGGTAGCGCACACTGCATTGAAATCAAAGCCTCTGACCACCCCCGAAGGCCGTGCTGTTTTGCTGCATGCCATTGCCCACATTGAACTCAATGCCATCGATTTAGCGCTGGATGTGGTGTGGCGCTTCAGTGGCATGCCACTTGATTTTTACAAAGACTGGGTTCAAATTGCCAAAGAAGAGGCCAAGCATTTTTTGCTTCTTCAGCGGCATTTGGTGAGCATGGGTTTTGACTATGGCGACTTCCCCGCCCACCACTCACTTTGGGAAATGGCAGAACGAACCCGTGGTGACATTTTGGCCCGCATTGGACTGGTACCAAGAACCATGGAAGCGCGCGGACTCGATGCATCACCGGGTGTGAAAAACAAATTGATCAGCGCAGGCGACCTTGTGGCAGGTCGCATTTTGGACATTATTTTGAAAGACGAAATTGGACACGTGGCAGCTGGCAATCGCTGGTACCGATATGTTTGCAAGGAAAGGGGCCTAGACCCTATCAGTACCTATCGCGAACTCATTCAACAGCATGACGCGCCCAAACTGAAATCACCCTACAACCTCGAAGCCAGACGCCAGGCCGGCTTCGAGGAAGAAGAGTTAATTTACTTAGCGGCCAATGGCTTGTAAGCCGTCACATCAATTTCAACTTTGGCATCGATCATCAATCGAGCTTCGGTGGTTGAACGCGCAGGACGGTGACTGCCAAAGCACTCCATGTAAACACGGTTGAAGCTGCCAAAGTCGCGTGCGTCGTTAAGCCACACGGTGGCCTTGCACACATCGTCCAGCGTGCAACCTGCCAATGCCAGCGCCTGCTTCAAACGCTCAAATACTTGCCGGGTTTGAGCTTCAATGCCACCTGCGACCACTTCGCCTTGATCATTGGTCGGCACTTGCCCAGAAACAAAAACAAAATCGCCTGCGCGCGTAGCAGGTGACAAAGGGCGGGCCAAACGATCTGAGGCAATGGGTGAACTACCCAACATTTCTACTGGCATGTTGATCTTTCTATCCACAAAATAAAGAGTCGTCCTTCAAAAAGTGGTTTGGCAATTTGAAGAACTTGAAGAGCTTACATACCCATTTTGACTTTTATTTACAGGAAAACCCTATTTGCAAGAGATTTTGAATTGATTTAGAGTTAAAAATGTAAATTATTTACATTTCTTCATTTAAACCCAAGGAGATTCCCATGCTGCGTCTGCCCCGTCGACATTTGCTGGCATTGCTGCTGGCTGCTTTGCCCTTTGCCACCTTGGCTTCGCCCCCTAAAGGTGGTGCGGCCAACTTGGCCATGATTGGCGAGCCACAGAGTCTTGATCCAATGGCGTCGACTGCGGACTTGGTGGGCACCATCATGCAGCACGTCTATGAAACGCTGTACACATTTGATGCCAAGTGGAATGCCGTGCCAATGCTGGCCGATGGAATGCCCCGCGTCTCAGCCGACGGCATGACCTACACCATCAACATTCGCAAGGGTGTCAAACTTCACAGCGGTCGCGATTTGGATGCACAAGATGTGGTGGCCTCTTTGAAGCGATGGATGGACATGGCGCCGCGTGGCAAATCTGTCGGTAAAGATACCGTGAGTTTGGAAGCCAAAGGCGCTAACACCCTTGAGTGGAAATTCTCAGCACCTAGCGCTTCATTGCTGGCTCAATTGGCATTGCCCTCAGGCATGGCCATCATCATGGCCAAAGAAACCATTGCCAACCCCTTGGTCAGTTTTGTCGGAACAGGCCCCTATAAATTCAAAGAGCGCAAGCCTGATCAATTCGTGGTCCTCACTCGCTTTGACACTTACAGCGCACGCAGCGAAGCGGCTTCTGGCTACGCTGGCAAACGCGAAGCCTTGTTGGATGAGCTGCGTTTCACACCCGTCCCTAACGCCAATACGCGCGTTGAAGGCGCCTTGTCTGGTCAATTCCATTTTGCAGATCAATTGAACGTAGACGCCTTGCCGCGTGTTGAAAAAGGGGGCGTTGGTGTTGTTCCCATCATCACACCTTCGTTCGGATTTCCCTACATGGTGTTCAACACCAAAGAAGGTGTCATGGCCAATCAAGGCGTTCGTCAAGCCATTCAGATTGCCATCGGTGAAAGTGAAATGCTAACGGCTGCATACGGTGACAAACGCTTTTTCACCCTGGAAGGCAATCACTTTCCACAAGGCACGCCCTTTTACTCAACGGCGGGCACCGATCAGTACAACAAACAAGATGCCAAACGTGCCAAGGACATGGCAGAAAAAGCCGGCTACAAAGGTGAGACCGTTCGTTTGCTGACCAGCCGTCAGTACGAGTTTCATCACACCATGGTGCAAGTCATGGCTGAACAAGTGCGTGCTGCTGGTTTCAAACCAGAGATGCAAGTTGTCGATTGGGCCACTTTGGTTCAGCGACGTGGTGATTCCAAAGTTT
>CAIODE010000256.1 GCA_903856875.1 uncultured Burkholderiales bacterium | reverse complement strand
GGCGCCTTGGCAGGCTTTTGGGTGGGCCGTTTGATGGGTTGGAATATTTTTGCCGCAGGCTATGGCAACGAAAGCATTGGCGGCATTGTTCTGGTGGGCTTGGGCGGTGGCTTGGGTTTGCAATTGGCGCGCCGTTGGCAAGCCAGCCAACAAGCCAACTCAGAGTCTGATACCAATGCCAAAGAAGATCAGAAAGACAAGTGATGAGCACACCCAATCCTTTCCTTCAAGAAACTCAGCTCTCGGGCAAGCATGTCCAGTTGGTACCCCTTTCCATGGCGCATCAAGAAGAGTTGATTGAAGCCGTGAAAGATGGCGAACTTTGGCGGCATTGGTATACCTTCATACCCACGCCAGAAAAAATGAACGACGAAATTCTGCGGCGCCTGAAACTGCATGAACAAGGCAGCATGTTGCCCTTCACCGTTTTGCGAGATGGCAAGGCTGTGGGCATGACCACTTACATGAACATCGATGCGCCCAACAAACGGGTTGAAATTGGCTCTACTTGGTACCGCGCCAATGTGCAGCGTTCTGCGCTCAATACTGAATGCAAACGTCTTTTGTTGGCGCACGCATTTGAGCAACTCAACTGCATTGCGGTGGAATTTAGAACGCATTTTTTCAACCAACAAAGCCGAAATGCCATTGAGCGCTTGGGCGCCAAACTAGATGGCATTCTGCGAAATCACGCCATCAACACACACCCCGATGCCGTGGGCGCGCTGCGCGACACGTGTGTGTACAGTATTTTGAACACCGAGTGGCCTTCTGTGAAAGCTCACTTGGATTACCAACTTAGTCGTGCGCGCAAGGCCTGAACCATGCTGATCGATTTCTTTTACACACTTCGTGCGGCCAAATTACCGGTGTCTGTTCGCGAGTACCTTAACGTGCTTGAAGCCCTGCAAGCCAACGTGATCGGCCCTGCCTCCGATTCGTGCAGCATTGACGACTTCTATCACTTAAGCCGCACGGTCATGGTGAAGGACGAAAAGCATTACGACAAGTTTGACAAAGCCTTTGGCGCTTACTTCAAAGGCGTTGAAATGCTGACCGACTTTACCAAAGAAGTGCCGCTTGAATGGCTGCAAAAGATTTTAGAAAAAGAACTCACGCCCGAGCAAATAGCCGCCATTGAAAAAATGGGCTGGGACGAGCTCATGGAGACTTTGAAGAAACGTCTCGAAGAACAAAAAGAACGCCACGAAGGTGGCAACAAATGGATTGGTACCGGCGGCACATCGCCTTTTGGCAATGGTGGCCAAAACCCTCAGGGCATTCGCATTGGCGGCAAGGGCGGCCAACGCAGCGCTGTGAAAGTGTGGGAGCAACGCGCCTACCGCGACTACGACGACGCCCAAGAGTTGGGTACACGCAACATCAAAGTGGCACTGCGCCGACTGCGCAAGTTTGCACGCGAAGGTTCGGTTGAAGAACTCGACTTGCCCGACACCATTCGCGCCACAGCCGCCAATGCAGGCTACCTGGACATCAAAATGATTCCAGAGCGCCACAACAATGTGAAGGTCTTGTTGCTCATGGATGTAGGCGGCACCATGGACGATCACATTTCGCGCGTTGAAGAATTGTTCTCTGCTGCCAAAGCTGAGTTCAAGCACCTAGAGTTTTATTACTTCCACAACTGTGTGTACGACTTCATGTGGAAGAACAACAAACGCCGCTATGCCGAAAAGTTTCCAACCTGGGACATCTTGCGCAAGTACAACAAAGACTACAAGCTGATCTTTGTTGGCGATGCCACCATGAGCCCTTATGAAATTTTGCAGCGCGGCGGCAGCGTGGAATACAACAACGAAGAAACCGGTGCTGAGTGGCTACAACGCCTCACGCACACCTTCCCAAAATATGCTTGGATCAATCCTGAGCCCCAGGGTGTATGGCAATACCGCCAAAGCATTGCCGTCATTCAACAACTCATGAGTAACCGCATGTTCCCCCTGACCCTCAAAGGTTTGGAAGACGCCATGCGCATGATGAGCAAATAAACCCGCTATCAGTCAACTTTTTGGGGATTCAAAATGACCAAGGCCTACCTCATTGGACAAGTCACCGTTCACAACGCTGAGGGTTACCAAAAGTATGCGCAACATGTACCGGCTTCGCTGGTTCCCCATGGCGGCAAATATTTGGTCAGGGGTGGCAAAGACACTCAACTTGAAGGCGAAGCCCAAGGACTTCGCAAGGTTGTGATTGAATTTCCAAGCCGCGCCGCAGCAGAAGCTTGGTACCACGGCCCTGAATACCAAGCCATCTTGCCCCATCGTCTGGCCAATTCTGAGGGGCACATTGTTTTGGTCGATGGGTTTGACGGCTAAAATCCTGCATCCGCCGCCGTAGTTCAATGGATAGAACGAGTGCCTCCTAAGCGCTAGATACAGGTTCGATTCCTGTCGGGGGCACCAGTCAAGCTCGGGCCCTGTAGCCCGTAGCATTCAACTTTCCAACTCAATCTTTCTTTCCTTGGCCAATTTGCTCCAACGCTCAATATCGGCTTTTAAATAGGCCGTGAACACATCTGGCGACAAAGGCATCAAAGCCACCGCCTCAGAAGAAAGTTTGTCTTTGAAGTCTTGCTGCGCTAGCACTTGACTGAGTGCATCGCTCAAGGTTTTAACCACGGCAGGCGGCATACCAGCGGGCCCTACAATGCCGTACCACT
>CAIODE010000255.1 GCA_903856875.1 uncultured Burkholderiales bacterium | reverse complement strand
TTTGACCATCAACATCGCTTTGCTTCAGGCCAAGGAATTTCTTATGCTTTCACAAGCATTTTTCAACTCATCACAGATTTCTTTGAAGAAGCGGATCGGATACTCATTGAGGTAAAGAAAAAATGAAAATCATCAAAATTGGAATTGCTTCTCAGGAAAAGATTCGTGCACGTGTATTGGCAATTGCCAAAGGTGAATTGAAGCCAAAACCCTCAGATCCTAAAATCTGGTTCACTTCCATGCACTCCTTAGCGCAAGTTTTGAGTGATGAAAATCGGGCTTTGCTGGAAGTCATTCGAACTGCAAAGCCAGCATCAATTACAGAGTTGGCTGAAATGACAGGCAGAAAGCAGGGTAATCTCTCGCGCACTTTGAAAACCATGTCAGGATATGGCTTGGTCAAAATGGAAAAAAGTGAGCGTGCTTTGCGCCCTGTTGCAAAAGCTCAGAATTATCAAATCTTGGTTTAAGTGGCTTTGTGCTTTTCAGGCTCACTGAGACTGGCAACTTTTTATTCTGAAACGCGCTCAATGATGACTGGATCGTTCTCAGGGCGAATGACACGCACGCCGTGCTTGCTCAAAATTTCGACATAAACGGAAGCAGCACCTTCATTGGCCAGAGCACCCAGGCTTTCAACCACGGCGCTCACTTTCACCACTTCGGCGGTCTCTTCCGTTAATCCCACCCTGCAATCAAAATCCCAGAAGTCAACTTCTTTGGGGACTGCACGATTGCGTTCGCGTTTGAAGTATTTGCGGATCTCGTGTTTGACCGCTTCCAAGATGCGTTCGGAGTTTTTGCCTTCAATTTGAAGGGGAAAGTTTTTTTTCATCGGTAGATCCTAATAGGGCAAGCGCCCATTCGGGACGTTGATGCAAGTCTCGATTATCGCTGAGCCAGTGTATGACTAGGTAAATCGTTGAGCCAAGGCTTTGAATCGCCTACCCCAAGCCTCGCGAGTCAGCTCAATGCTGTCATAGAAACTGGGAATGATCAAAAGCGTGAGAATGGTCGAGGTAATGGTGCCGCCAATGATGGCTGTGGCCATGGGTCTGTAAAACTCACTGCCTTCGCCAATGCCAATGGCCACGGGCAGCATGCCTGCAATCAATGCAAAGGTGGTCATGATGATGGGGCGCAAACGTTTGCGTCCTGCAGCCATGAGAGCCTCTTCGCGGTCCATGCCTTCGGCCTCAGAAGTACGAGCAGCATCCAGCAGCAAAATGGCATTTTTGGCCACCAAGCCCATGAGCATGATCACGCCAATGAGGCTCATGAGATTCAGTGTGCCACCGGTTAAGAGCAAAGCCAATACGACGCCAATGAGCGACAGGGGCAAGGAAAACATGACCGCCAACGGCGCGGTGAATGAACCAAATTGCATGACCAAAATGAAGTACATCAAACCGATACCGGAAATGAGCGCGATGCCCATTTCGGCAAACACTTCTTTTTGGTCCTTGGATGCGCCATCTAGTTCAAGACCGTAACCTTCTGGGAAGCTGATGTTCTTGGCAATCTTCAAGGCATCTGCAGTGACTTCACCCGAAGAGCGACCTTGCACGTTGGCAGAAACGCCAATGGTTCTCTTGCCATCGGAGTGTTCAATTTTGGAGGGTGCCTTGCCCATTGAGACTTTGGCAATTTGGGCTAAAGGAACAACCGTATTCATGCCGCTGACCGTAATGGGCAAGCGTTCAATGTTGGCTGCACTCATGCGGTCTTCGGGGCTTAAGCGAACTGCCACATCGCGAGACTCTCCCGTGGGATCAACCCAATCGCCCACTTCTATGCCTGCAAAAGCAACGCGCAATGCATTGGCTGTGTCGGTGACTGAAATACCTAAAGAGTTGGCCAAGCCGCGGTCTAGTTCAATTTGCAATTCGTTCTGTGGGTCTTGCTGAGACAAGCCCACGTCGACCGCCCCAGGCACTTGCCTGAGTTGCGCCATGAATTCGCTGGTGATGGCAAGCAACTTGCGAGAGTCGGTTCCGCTGAACCGAATCTGCACTGGCTTTGATGCACCGTTGGACAAGTCGTCAAGGACGGTGTACTCAGCGCCCACCAGTTGGGAGGTTCGCTTACGCAGTTCAATGGCGATGACTTGAGCTGATCGTTTGCGGTCGGTGCTCTTGCCAATGTCCACATAAATGCGGCCACCACCTGGGTTCACATAGCTGTTGGTAGCCTTCGTCTCAGGCAAACTTCGGGCCATGACAGCGGCCGCTTCCAACTTCATGCGTGAGTAGTCCAGATTGCTACTGGCAGGTGTTCTGACGTCAATGGCCAGTGTTTTGCCATCGGACTTCGGTAAGAAACTAGAGCCGCCAAACTGATATTGCAAAAAAATGGCAGCCAAGAAACTGACCACTGCAAAGGCGATCATCCAACGTCGATGGTGCAATGCCCAGGCAATGACATTGCCATAGCGATCGGCCTGATGGTCAAACCATGCATTGAATTGCTGAAGTTTCAGGCTGATGCCTTTTTTGGGCTTGAGGTGCTCTCCAGGGGGGTCACCCCAGTAGGCGGACAACATAGGATCCAGTGTGAATGAAATGAGCAAGCTCACCAAGACCGAGGCCACCACAGTCAGGCCGAATGGGCGGAACCATTCGCCAGAAACGCCAGGCATGAAACCTACGGGAATGAATACCGCCACGATGGAGAACGTGGTGCCTGCGACAGCCATGCCAATTTCAGAAGTGCCGTTCAATGCTGCGGTTCGCCTGTCAGCGCCACGTTCCATGTGCCGTACGATGTTTTCTCGAACCACAATGGCATCGTCAATGAGGACACCAATGGCCAAGGACAACCCAAGCAAACTCATAAAGTTAAGTGTGAAGCCACACAACCAAACCGCAATGAAAGCGGTAATCACAGAGGTGGGCAATGACAGCGCCGTAATAAGGGTGGATCGCCAAGAATTCAAGAACACATAGACCACAAAAATAGTGAGGCCTGCACCAAAGATCAGCGCGTCCACCACATTGTTCAAGCTGTTTCTGGCTTCAACGCCACCGTCTTGTGTAATTTCAAGCTGTGTGCCTTCAGGCAGAGTTTTGCTAACTTCTGCCACCAAAGTGCGTATTTCATTGGCAACGCTCACAGTAGACGCATTGCGTGAGCGTGTGATGGCCAAGCCCACGTTGGGTTTGCCGTTGCGCACGCTCATGGTGGTCAGTTCGGCAAAACCATCGGACACGGTGGCTACCTGACCAAGCCGAATCAGGTCATTGCCACTGCGCTTGATCACGATTTGGTTGAACTCAGCAGGTGTTTCAATGCGGCCTAGCAAGCGAATGCTTTGATCTTCCAGTGTGCCTCTAATTTTTCCAACGGGTGCAGCTGTGTTTTGAGTTCTGAGCGCGTTCACCACCTCGGTGACTGAAAGATTCACTTCGCGAAGTTTTTGAGAGTGCAGCAAGACGCTCAACTCACGTTTGAGTGCGCCGTTGACATTGACTTGTGCCACGCCTGAAATGCCGCGAAACTTATCGGCAATTTGATCTTCTGCGATGCGTGATATTTCAGCATGGCTTTGACTTGAAGATGACAAAGCCAATTGCATGATGGGTTGAGCGCCGGGGTCAACTCGAAGAATCACAGGCTCGCGAATTTCGGTGGGCAGTTTGTAGCGAACCTTGCCAATGGCGTTGCGGACTTCATCGGTGGCTTCCACCATGTTTTTCTTGAATTCGAAGAACACCTGAATGTTGGCGTTGCCTTCGTTGGCCGTACCGCGCAGATCTTTGATGCCATTGACCGATTGCATGGCTTTTTCAACCCGATTGAGCACTTCACGTTCAACCGTATCAGGAGATGCGCCGGGGTAATTGATATCGATCACCAGCAATGGCAAATCGACATCTGGAATTTGATTGACTTTGAGTTTCTTCAACGCCATGAGACCCATGGCCATGAGCATGAGCAAAATGACGATGGTGACAATCGGTTTCTTAACGCTGAAATTGGACAGAAACATGTTTTATGAACCTACTTTGGCGGCAGTGTCTGCGCGCAGCGTAAAGGCTTGTCCGTCTTTCAAGGAGCTGCTTGTGGTGCGCAATATTTTGTCACCGGCCACCAAGCCAGAGTTCACCACCCATTCGCCCAAGCGCGTATCGCGGTCTCCCAGTTGAATATTGCGCTTCACAATTTTGTCGCCATCCAATACCCATGCAAAAACTTTGTCGCCTTCACGTCGCAGGCTGCTTTCAGAAATCATCAAGACCGATTTGGTTGAGGTTTCAATGACACCTTCGGCAAACAGGCCCACCACAGGCGGGCGATCTTTGCCACTGATCTCCACAATCACAGACACTTGTCGCGTCACAGGGTTGGTTGCGCCATCAATGCGTTTGATGGTGCCTCGATTGCCCAGTTGATCGCCCGATTGCGCCACGCCATTGATGCGGAAATTGACCCGCTGACCCAGCTTCAAGACGCTCATTTGATCTGCAGAGACTTGGCCTTCAAATCGCATGCTGCTGGGGTCAATCACTTGTATCAGCTCTTTGCCAATTTGAGCTGTGTCGCCTGCCGAAGCCTTCCGTGCACTCACAACGCCCTGAAACGGAGCACGAACCTCCGTTCGATCAAGTTGCTGCTTGGCCGCAGCCACGCGCGCTTTGCTGGCCACAAATTCACTTTGTGCGCTGTTGCGTTTATTTTCTGATTCTTCCAATCCCTGCATGGACACCATGCCCTGCGCTTGAAGTGATTTCATGCGTTGATATTGACGCTCTGCGCCATCCAAGGATTGCGCAGCAGCACGCATTGACTCGTCAGCGGAATTCAGGTTGTCGCGCAACACCGAGCTGTCTAAGCTGACTAGCAAGTCGCCTTTACGGACCAGCTCGCCATTTTCTTTGTGTACTTTGATCACCATGGCGGCAACCTCGGCCCGCAGGTCGGCTCGAATTTCAGGCTGGAGCGAACCTGAGATGACAGGGCCAGTGCCGTGCTCTGAAGTGCCTAACTGCAAAATGTCTTCATTGCCCAAACTGATTGCCACAGCTTCAAGCTTTTTATCGGCTTCTGAATCTGGTTTTTTGCAGGCTACCAAAGCGCTGCTAAGTCCAAGGCAAAGAGCCATAGAAAAAAGAGTGGAATAAGCGAAGGGAAAACGACCCAAACGAGTGGAACGCGACATGGAAACTCCAACTGCGACAAAAGTAATCGTATTACATCATGAGATGTCAATGACTGATTTTAATAAGCTTGTTCTGGTTGAGTAAATTTTCGTGAGCAATGGCCTTATCGGACTGACTCTTGTCATTATCAAGTCACGGTATTTTTTTGTGAAAACCGCGGCGCTTGCCACTCGCCGCTGTCCATCACTTCTTTCAAGTGCTGTACTGCATGCCATACGTCGACAAATCTTGTGTACAAAGGTGTCAAACCAAAT
>CAIODE010000254.1 GCA_903856875.1 uncultured Burkholderiales bacterium | reverse complement strand
GTGGGATGACGAGCCAGAGGATAAGCGAGAAGAACTGCGTGATGCCCTGCACATCAGCCGGGGCATTCCGCAAGAAGTTGATCGTCAACTGTTGCTGCGCATGCGTCATCGTTTAACGCGCGCCTTAACGCTGCCCGAAAAGAAAATGTTGCGAGAAATTTTCAGGGCGGTGGCGCTTGGCACGCATGCCACTGAGTCACCGCAGAACACGAACCCCTTGGCCTCTGCACCTTTGATTGAAGAACCGATTTAAGTGACAGCTGAATTCAAACATTCGCAAGGGGCACTGGCCGGTCTGAAGGTGGTGGAGTTGGGCCAACTCATCGCTGGCCCTTTTGCTGCCAAAACGCTGGCTGATTTTGGTGCGGATGTCATCAAAATTGAACCGCCCGGTGTTGGTGACCCTTTGCGGCAATGGCGTCTGATCAAAGACGGCACTTCGGTTTGGTGGCAAGTTCAATCTCGAAACAAGCGTTCCTTGGCGCTCGATTTGCGCCAAGCAGAAGCTCAAGCCATTGTGCGCAAACTGGTCAAAGAAGCCGATGTCCTGATTGAAAATTTCAGGCCAGGTGCCATGGAGTCTTGGGGCTTGAGCCCTGACGCCTTGCTTGATGTCAATCCTGGATTGATCCTGTTGCGCATCAGTGGCTATGGTCAAACAGGCCCCTACAAAGACAAACCTGGATTTGGCGTTGTGGCTGAAGCCATGGGCGGTTTGCGCCACCTCAGTGCAGAGCCGGGCCGTTTGCCGGTTCGAGTGGGGGTGAGCATTGGCGATACCTTGGCATCGCTTCATGGTGTGATTGGCATTCTGATGGCGCTTCATGAAAAACAAAGAAGTGGGCTGGGTCAAGTCATTGATGTGGCGCTCTATGAAGCCGTTTTCAATTGCATGGAAAGTTTGCTGCCTGAATACAGTGCATTTGGTGCAGTTCGCGGGCCTGCAGGCAGTGCGCTGCCTGGTATTGCGCCTAGCAATGCGTACCTTTGCAAAGATGGCAAATGCGCCTTGATTGCAGGCAACGGCGATAGCATTTTCAAGCGACTGATGTTGGCCATTGGAAGAGATGACTTAGCAGCCGACCCCACCCTGACCGACAATGCAGGCCGCGTGAAAAGAGTTGAGGAAATTGACGCGGTCATCGGTGCTTGGACTTCCAAACTCAGTGTGACTGAGGTGCTTGCTGTGCTTGACCAAGCAGCTGTCCCTGCGGGTCGCATTTACACCGTGGAAGATATTGCTGCCGATCCACATTATTTGGCCCGAGGTATGTTGGCCGAAGTCAGCATGAGCGATGGCAGCTTATTGAAGGTGCCTGGGATGGTTCCAAAGTTATCCAGAACACCCGGGCAACATCGGCGAAATGCCCCAAGTCTGGGTCAAGATACAGACGCAGTGCTGTTAGACCTAGGGATCACTGCAGATCAAATCAGTGAAATGCGAAAACGCGGTATTGTGGGTTGATGCGCATCAATTATTGTGCTGAACAGAGAGAGGCAAGACACATCAAAGCGCCGTGCCAATTGGTCCGTTAGAGACTCACTCACAAAGGCCTCAGCTTAAGTCGCTGAGGGTCCCTGAATTATTTCTTTGGAAGCGCGCCGCCGCTTTTGACGCATTCATCCAGCGTTTTAAAGGCGGTGAATTTTTGTGTTTTCTCAAAGCTGGTGCTGCTTTTATCGTGGCAAATGCCACTGTCTGATTTTTTGACCATCACAGGCTCTGGCGCGGCAGCATTGGCGGGGGCACGGCCACCGCTTTTGAGGCAAGCCTCCATGTTGGCAAAGGCTTCAAACTTTTTAGTGACCGCATAGCTGCTGCTTGATTTGTCGTGACAAATACCAGACTCAGATTTTTTGACAGCAGGATCAGCTGCTTGTGCGTTGGCTAAAGGGGTCAAACCAAGACACGCCAGAGAAAAGATGAGTACTGAAAGTGCGCGATGCTGCATAAAAGGCTCCAAAAAAGTTGAACAGGCATCTCGGACTGGCTATTGCAACTCAAAGTCAGACCGACAACGCTGCAGGCATGCTATCTCAACTGGTGAGCAAATTCAATTTTGGCGCGTTTTTTCTAATTTTGTGATGTCAAAACCCATCAAGTTCAAACGCTTTAGAACTGCGTCGTATCGTTCACTGGAAACAAGTGGTGTTCTTGACAAAATCCAAAGGTAGGACTTGGAGGGATCGCCTACGGCGGCAAGCTGGTAGTCTGCGTCTAAATCTAAAACCCAATAAGCGCCCCAAACCATGGGCAGCCAGGAAGTCCATTCTGGCGCAAAGCGTACTTCAAGTTGCGCAGGCCGACCACTGCCATTGGGCCTTGCTAGGCCGATGGCTTGAATCTCTTCACCTGAGGCAGTGGTGCACTTGTTATTGACTTCAATTTGAGTGGGTCCCAAAACTTTGTAACGAGCTTGTGTGCCTTGCACACATTTGCGCTGAAACCAATTGGGAAGCTTGGCAATTTCATACCATGTTCCCATGTACCGGGACACATCAAACTCAGGGATGGACTTGACCTGGGACTCTGCCAGGCTCGCCATCGGCAAGAGTGCCACCATCACTGTGAAAGCAAGGAAGCGAACCCTCATTGCATAACTCGAGAACTTCATTTTTCTAGGTGATAACGCGTGACGCGCTCGACTTCATTTTTAGAGCCCAAAATAACACTCACACGTTCATGCAGTTGCTTGGGTTGTAGGTCCAAAATGCGTTCTCGGCCATTGGTAGATGCACCGCCCGCCTGCTCGATCAACCAGCTCATGGGGTTGGCTTCGTACATCAAACGCAACTTGCCTGCTTTGTGAGGTTCTCTCTTGTCCCAAGGGTACATGAAGATGCCGCCGCGAGTGAGAATGCGGTGTACATCGGCCACCAT
>CAIODE010000253.1 GCA_903856875.1 uncultured Burkholderiales bacterium | reverse complement strand
AAGTCTGCCCGTATCGTCGGTGACGTGATCGGTAAGTACCACCCCCACGGTGACAGCGCGGTCTACGACACCATCGTGCGGATGGCCCAAGATTTCTCTTTGCGCCACATGTTGGTTGATGGCCAAGGTAACTTCGGCTCGGTAGACGGAGACAACGCCGCGGCGATGCGTTACACCGAAATCCGCCTCTCCAAGATCGCCCATGAGATGTTGAGCGACATCGACAAAGAAACCGTCGATTTCGGCCCAAACTACGACGGCTCTGAAAAAGAACCACTGGTCCTGCCAAGCCGCATACCTAATTTGTTGATCAACGGTTCGTCCGGCATTGCCGTGGGTATGGCGACCAATATTCCACCGCACAACTTGAACGAAGTGGTCGACGCCTGTTTGCATATGCTCAGCCACCCCGACGCGTCGATCGACGATTTGATGCAAATCATTCCCGCGCCTGACTTCCCGACCGCCGGCATTATTTACGGCATGAGCGGCGTCAAAGACGGTTACCGCACTGGCCGCGGCCGCGTGGTGATGCGCGCCAAGTGCCACTTTGAAGACATCGACAAAGGCCAACGCCAATCGATCATCGTCGACGAACTTCCTTACCAAGTAAATAAGAAGACCTTGCAAGAACGCATGGCCGAGTTGGTGCACGAGAAAAAGATCGAAGACATCAGCCACATCCAAGATGAGTCCGACAAATCGGGCATGCGCTTGGTGATCGAACTCAAGCGTGGCGCGGTGCCAGAGGTGGTGCTCAACAACCTCTACAAGCAAACCCAGTTGCAAGACACCTTCGGTATCAACATGGTGGCGCTGATCAACGGCCAACCCAAGTTGTGCAATTTGAAAGACTTGATCAGCGTCTTCTTGCAGCATCGCCGCGAAGTGGTGACACGACGCACCATCTTCACCCTGCGCAAAGCCCGCGAACGCGGCCATGTACTCGAAGGTTTGGCTGTCGCTTTGGCCAATATCGACGAGTTCATTGCCATCATCCGCAATGCGCCCACACCGCCTGTCGCCAAAACCGAGTTGATGACCCGATCATGGGACAGCCAACTGGTGCGCGAAATGTTGACCCGCAGCCGTTTAGACGGTGGCACGATCAATTCAGACGACTACCGCCCCGACGGTTTAGAAAAAGAATTCGGCATGGGCGCCGACGGCCTCTACCGTTTGAGCGACACCCAAGCCCACGAAATCTTGCAAATGCGCTTGCAGCGTTTGACGGGCCTTGAGCAAGACAAGATCGTCAACGAATACAAAGAGGTGATGGCTGAGATCGACGATTTGCTCGACATCTTGTCCAAGCCCGAACGCGTCTCGACCATCATCAGCGACGAATTGACGGTTGTGAAACAAGAGTTTGGTCAAACCAAGCTCGGCGCACGCCGCAGCGTGATCGAACACAACGCCCAAGATTTAGGCACCGAAGACCTGATCACCCCGACCGACATGGTCGTGACGCTCAGCCACAGTGGCTATATCAAGAGCCAGCCTTTGAGCGAATACCGCGCGCAAAAACGCGGCGGCCGCGGCAAGCAAGCGGCTGCCACCAAAGAAGACGACTGGATCGACCAGCTCTTTATCGCCAACACGCACGACTACATCTTGTGCTTCTCCAACCGCGGCCGTTTGTACTGGCTCAAAGTGTGGGAAGTGCCTGCAGGCTCACGCGGTTCGCGCGGCCGCCCTATTGTCAACATGTTCCCCTTGCAAGAAGGCGAAAAGATCAATGTGGTCTTGCCTTTAACGGGTGACATGCGCAGCTTCCCTGCCGACCACTATGTGTTCATGGGCACCTCCATGGGCACTGTGAAGAAAACCTCGCTGGATGAATTCAGGAACCCCCGCAAAGCCGGCATCATTGCGGTTGACCTTGACGAAGGCGACTTCCTCATTGGCGCCGCCCTTACAGATGGCAAGCATGATGTGATGTTGTTCAGCGACGGCGGCAAAGCCGTTCGTTTCGACGAAAACGATGTGCGTCCCATGGGCCGAAATGCTCGCGGCGTGCGCGGCATGATGCTGGACGAAACGCAAAGCGTGATTGCCATGTTGGTGGCCGAGGATGAGCAGCAAAGTGTGTTGACAGCCACCGCCAACGGCTTCGGCAAGCGCACCTCCATCACGGAATACACACGTCACGGCCGCGGCACCAAAGGCATGATTGCCATCCAGCAATCTGAGCGCAATGGCAAAGTGGTGGCCGCCACCTTGGTGCGCGCCGAAGATGAAATCATGTTGATCACCGACACCGGTGTGTTGGTTCGCACGCGTGTTTCTGAAATCCGTGAACTGGGTCGCGCCACGCAAGGCGTCACCTTGATTGGCTTGGACGATGGCGCCAAATTGTCGGGCTTGCAACGCATTGTCGAAAACGATGCCATCGTGCCAGATGAAACAGACGAGAACCCTGCCGATGATGAAAGCGGCGCTGAGGAAAGCGGCTCGACTGAATGACCAGACCCTATAACTTTTCTGCAGGCCCAGCCGCCATTCCCGATGCAGTCCTGATTCAAGCCGCCAGCGAAATGCTGGACTGGCATGGCAGTGGCATGGGCGTGATGGAAATGAGCCATCGCGGCAAAGAGTTCATGTCCATTTACGAAGCAGCAGAAGCCGACCTTCGTGAGTTGCTGGCCATTCCTACCAACTTCAAAATCTTGTTCATGCAAGGTGGCGGCATTGCCGAAAATGCCATCGTGCCATTGAATCTGTCGCAAGAAGGCGTGGTCGATTTTGTAGTCACTGGCAGCTGGAGCCAAAAATCCTACAAAGAAGCCGCGCAATTTTGCAAACCACATTTGGCGGCCAGTGCTCAAGCCTCCAACTTTTCCAACATTCCGTCACCAGCGCAGTGGCAGTTGAGCTCTGACGCTAACTATTTACATGTTTGCACCAACGAAACCATTGATGGCGTGGAGTATCACAACTTGCCCGATCTCAAGGCGCTTGGAAGCCAGGCGCCTTTGGTCATTGATTTTTCCTCGCACGTTGCATCGCGCAGTTTCGATTGGTCCAAGATTGGCGTGGCCTTTGGTGGTGCACAAAAGAACCTAGGTCCTGCGGGCCTCACCTTGGTGGTGGTCCGAGAAGATTTGCTTGGCAAAGCCATGAAGCATTGCCCAAGTGCTTTCAATTACAAAATGGTGGCCGACAACGGCTCTATGTACAACACCCCACCCACTTATTCCATTTACATGGCGGGTTTGGTTTTCAAATGGCTCAAAGCACAATCAGAAAATGGCATCTCGGGTGTGGCCGCCATGGAATTGCGAAACATTGCCAAAGCTAAGTTGCTGTACGACTACTTAGACCAGTCTCAACTCTATGAAAACCGCGTTGAGAAATCTTTCCGTTCACGAATGAACGTTCCTTTTTACTTGCGCGATGAATCGAGAAACGATGCCTTCTTGGCCGGCGCCAAGGCACGCGGCTTGTTGCAACTCAAAGGTCACAAATCTGTTGGCGGCATGCGCGCCAGCATCTACAACGCCATCCCCCTCGAAGGGGTTCAGGCTCTGGTGTCTTACCTCAAAGACTTTGAAGCCACTCAGGCTTGAACACATATGACTCAACCCATTCAAACAGACGCTTTGGCCGATTTGCGAATACAAATTGACTCGCTCGATCAGCAACTCTTGAGTTTGCTGAACCAACGCGCCAAGGTGGCTGAAAAAGTGGGTGAGATTAAGCGCGCAGAGGGCTCTCCCTTCTTCCGACCCGACCGCGTGGCACAAGTCATTGCCAAAATTGAAAAATCCAATCAAGGGCCCTTGCTGAATGCGCAGGTGGCTTCTATTTGGCGCGAAATCATGTCAGCCTGTTTGGCACTAGAAGCCCCTCAAAGGGTTGCCGTCCTGGGCCCGCAAGGTACTTTTTGCGAACAAGCGGCCATTGAATTTTTTGGCAGCGCTGCCAGTCTGGTTTACTGCAACAACTTCGATGAGTTGTTTCATGCCACGGCAGCTGGCACCGCTCAATTTGGCGTGGTCGGCATGGAAAACTCAACCGAAGGCGTT
>CAIODE010000252.1 GCA_903856875.1 uncultured Burkholderiales bacterium | reverse complement strand
CCGACCATCGATCAACAGGAAAGCCCTTGAGCAAACACATGCCGTAGGCTGTTTGTGTGACAGCAAAGGCCCGATCAATGGCCTCTTTGGCATGGCGTTTTAAAGGAAAGTCGTTGGCAGTCATTTGCAGCCAAGATTTTTCAGTGGCCTTGGCATGCTGAAGTGCCTCTTCAATTTCGAGCGTTGCTTCACGACTTAGGTGATGAATCCAAGTAGCGTCTTGGCTCAGTTCTTGGGGAAACCAAGCGCGAGGTTTTTCCAGATGGGTTGGGTTAATTAAACGCATATGGGATCCATCTTACTGAATAAATACGAGCCAATGCCCAACCTAGGGACAACACCAAGACTTTAAGCTTGCTTGATAGCGCCAAGTGTCCCTACACTTCATGCTTCACTTCATGCGATGCAAATAGGCTACATATGAATCTATTTTGGGCTGTCTTTCTTTCACTTTTGACCCTTACAAGCCACGCTCAAGAAGCCGCCTATCCTGTGAAACCCATTCGCTTGCTGGTCGGCTATGCCCCGGGTGGTGCCACAGACATTGTGGCCCGAAGCATTGCCATCAAGTTGCAAGAATCGCTGGGGCAACCGGTGGTGGTGGAAAATCGTTCGGGTGCTAGCAGTAACATAGCTTCAGAATTTGTAGCGCGCAGCGCTCCTGATGGCTACACCCTGCTTTTAGGCACCATTGCCAATGCCACCAACATGACGGCCTTCAAGGGCCTAGGCTACGACACGATGCGTGACTTTGTGCACATCACCCAATTCATGACGGCGCCATCGGTTTTAACCATTCATCCTTCTGTGCCAGCCAAGAATCTCAAGGAGCTGATTGCCGTGGCCAAACAAAATCCCGGCAAAATTGCTTTTTCTTCCAGTGGCAATGGCGGCTCACCTCATCTCGCAGGCGAGCTTCTCAAAATGCGCGCCAACATTGACATGATTCATGTTCCTTACAAAGGTGCTGCACCGGCCATTGCGGACCTTTTAGGTGGTCAAGTTCAAATGAGTTTTCAAACGGCCTTGTCGGCTATTCCTCATTTGAAAAGCGGCAAACTCAACGTCATCGCGGTGGCTAGCAAAAAGCGCATGGGCACCCTGCCCAATGTGCCCACCATGGCAGAAGCCGGTTTGCCAGACTTTGAGGTCTCCAGTTGGAATGGCTTGTTTGCTCCCGCCAAAACGCCACCACACATCGTGGCAGCGCTTTACAACGCCTCCATCAAGGCCCTGCAAAGCCAAGACATCAAAGACAAAATGGAGGCGCAAGGCGCAGAGCCTGTCGGCAACAGTCCGGAAGAATTCAAATCATTTGTCAAAGCCGAAATTGACAAGTGGGAACAAGTGATTGTGAAGTCTGGCGCCAAAATGGACTAGGCCTTCAGATTAACTCTAAATTGTTCAGACACCACTCAACTGAGCAGCTTACGACACGCAGGCGCAACCTAGGGTCAACATTAATGTCTTGGTCGATGCCTTTGGAAAAACAAAGCACAAGCCAGTACAAAAAGCACAGCAGCACTGATCCATCCGAAATTACCAATTTCGTAGGCTTGTGAAGGAAAGAGTTTTTGAGAGCTTTTGGAAGGTGTAAAGATGAGGCTTTGCTGCTTAAGAACTGAGCCATCAGCTGCTTGAGATGTCACTTTAGCTTCGATAGGATTGCTGAGGGATTGAAGTGCCCAAAGTTCTATGGACCATCGGGTTGGCATCAACTCTGGCCGCATTGTAAACTTGCCAAGCGCAACGATGGCGGGTTGCTCGGTACCTGACGTGTGTGCAGGTTCAAAACTAACAAAAAGTCCTTCCAACAGAAGCGGCCCTTTGTCATCCATCAATTGAACATTTTGTGAAATCGCCTGATGCAATTGCTTTTGATGATTGACAAACTCGGTGTGCGATATGACGCCATCTCCATCATCATCAAATTGAATGCCTGCAAAAGAAGATGGCGGCAATGACAGGGCCATGAATGCACCATCATCTCGCAAATTCAAAGTTGCACGATCGACAGCCATCAAGTGTGCTTGCGCTGGTATCTGCATACCGACGAATATCAGCATGCCTATCAAAAGTACCCAGCGTATTTTGGACAAGCTGTTTGTATTAGCAGGTTGATGGATGACATTCAATTCAGCTTGCCTTTGATGCAACGTTGAAGGTAAGGATAACTTTCAGTGGCAACGTAATAGTATGTGCCTTTAGGAAATTCAGGGGTCACACCGGTTCGGCCATTGCACTCGTCTAGATCACCACCATTGGAAGAGCTGTATTGCCAGTCTTGCCTAAATGTGCCTAATGGGAAAATAGTTGGTGAGGGCCTGAGGTTGCTGCTGGTAGCTGGCGAGTTGGGTTTGTAGTTGCTGATTAATTTCTTCAAAGCAGATGAGGCATCGTTGGCAACTGTGTAAGCATATTTGTAATAAACAGGATAACCATCTGAGGCCCATCCAACGATTTGCATTTTGTTGCCAATGAGACTGTCTTCCTGCCCCCCCATCAAAGCGAAAACGCCCTTAGGCGCACCATGGTAGTGGTACTCACCGGTGGGTTGCACGTGCGCATTGTTAAAGTCAGCACCAAAATTAAAGGGGCTATTTGGAACAATGGCTTCCAAGCTCCAATCTCCGCCACCCAAATACGTACAAGGCGTTGTAGCAGAAACTTGGCCAGCGCCTTGCGTTGCTGTGGACGTGGCATTGTTGATACAGCCACCGCCTGTGTTGGGGTCAAACTTCACACCATTTAAGGCATAGCCAACAATGGGCACTGGCCTCACCACATCAAGCGATGGTGAAATTGGCGCAGTATGGTTAACTGTGTAGGGTGAAATCGTATTTGGATTGTTGGGATTGGGAAAAGTGCCAACTGTGTGATTAGGTATGCCATTGGATGTCAATGTTCTCACACTGGCATTGCAAGTCCAAGCAAATTGGAATGGCAGGCTGCTGTTGTCGGCCAGTTTGGTGATCGTCGTGCCATTGCCTTTGTGATCGCAGAGCACGCCAGCCGAAGTCAAGGCATCCGTGATTGGCGTCGTGCTGGCGGTATTGCTAGAACTGCTACTGCTTCCGCCCCCGCCACAGGCTGTGAGTACCAGTGCAAGTGAACAGGTAAGCCAGACCGGTTTAGTAATTACAAAGTCAAACAATTTTTTCTCCAATTACAAAATCTATGAATGCGAGGAAGTGAGCTATCTCAATTTACTTGTGTCGGTAAGATGCAGCCGCGTGTGTATCTGGCAACTTGTCGTGTCCAAACAGTTTTTTCCGGAAGGAGCCAGTCGCGTATTCGGTTTTGTAAGCGCCACGCTCTTGCAAACAAGGCACCACATCTTTGATAAAGTCATCGAAGCATTCAGGCACAACGGTTCTTGATAAATTAAAACCATCAATGCCAGCTTGATCACGCCAGTCAATCATTTGCTGCGCAATGTTTTGAGCTGAACCGACCCATGGGGCCTGTCGACTTCCAAGAATCATTTGTGACAGCAGTTTCCGCCTAGTCCACTGAGGACCTGCAGATCGCGTCATGGCTTCTACGTTAGAAACAATGGCTTGGCTTTTGCCAGTCTCTATGGGCTCATCGATGTCGTATTTAGAAAAATCAATGCCCAATGAAGCCGCAGCATGAACCAAGGCGCCTTCTGAGCTTGCATAGCGTTTGTATTCTTCAAATTTTTCTTGCGCTTGGCTGTCAGTAGGCGCAGTGATGATGGTGGCGCCCATCCACACTTGAATGTCTGAAGCCGCACGGCCTTGGCCTACCGCTTGACTTCGAATG
The DNA here is from genome assembly GCA_903856875.1 of uncultured Burkholderiales bacterium. GTDB lineage: Bacteria > Pseudomonadota > Gammaproteobacteria > Burkholderiales > Burkholderiaceae_C > Limnohabitans_A. The sequence goes on along the minus strand of CAIODE010000252.1, from coordinate 1,749 downwards.
TTGTCGACGATACTTTTCACGCTAGGCATGCTCTGCCCATTTAGAAAAACACATTCAGCATGCGTCGCTGCAAACCGTGAGCCTCGTGCAGAAGAACCCGCCTGGTACAACAATGGTGTACGCTGTGGAGAAGGCTCAGACAGATGCATGGCTTGAACCTGATATTGAGGTCCTTTGTGCTTCACCAAATGCACCTTATCCGAGTCGGCATACACACCGCTTTGTTTGTTGGCCAATACGGCACCCTCTTCCCAACTGCCTTCCCAAAGTTGATAAACCAAGGCCATGTATTCATCGGCCAAGTCATATCGATCGTCATGCGCTATTTGGCCCGAAAGGCCTGCAGCTCTGGCGGCGCTGTCCAAATAACCAGTCACAATATTCCAACCAATACGCCCTTTGGTTAAATGATCCAAGGTTGACATGCGCCTGGCAAATAAATAAGGCGACTCATAAGTGAGATTGGCTGTCACGCCAAAGCCCAAGTGTTCTGTCACGCTGGCCATGGCAGGAATCAACATCATGGGATCGTTCACAGGAACTTGCACTGCGCCCTGCACCGCGGCATTGGGACTGCCACCCAACACATCGTAGACACCCACCACGTCTGCAAAAAAGATGCCGTCAAATAATCCCGCTTCAAGTCGTTTTGCGTAATCAGTCCAATATTTCAGATCAAGGTAGCGCGTCGATTGATCGCGCGGATGTGTCCATAGGCCTTGTTGAATATGACCGACACAATTCATATCGAAAGCATTGATTTTGATTTTTTGAGACATAGACGATCTAAATTAATTGGGAGGATGGCCTGATCCATTCACCATGGCCACCGCTTGGGTCACAATGGTAGCCGTCACAGTCTAATCATAAAACATGCCTTCAACACCAAAACGCATTCTTCCCATCCTTGTTTTGGCGCAATTTGCGGGTACTTCCTTGTGGTTTGCAGTCAACGCAGTCATGCCCGACCTGCAGCATCAAATGGGGTGGCCTGCATCGGCTGTCGGTCGCCTAACCTCTGCCTTGCAACTTGGATTTATTGTGGGCACCTTGGTCTTTGCTTTGCTGGCCATTGCTGATCGATTTTCTTCAAGACGTGTTTTCTTGTTGTGCGCCTTAGCAGGCGCTCTCTGCACATTGGGCGCGTTGATGCGGATAGAGTCTTTTACTGAACTTTTACTTTGGCGGGCTGCGACTGGCTTTTTCTTGGCTGGCATTTATCCCGTTGGCATGAAGATCGCCTCCCAATGGTTTCCTGAAGGTTTGGGCGTTGCACTTGGTTGGCTGCTCGGCGCGCTTGTCTTGGGGTCAGCCAGTGCGCATGGCATTCGGGCTTTAGCCGTTGAACTTCATTGGTCAACGGTCATGATCAGCGTGGCAATATTGGCGGCAGCAGGTGGCTTGCTTCTTTATATGGCCATTCCAGAACCGCCCACTTTATCGGCAAGTCCCAAAAAACTCGAATGGCAAGCATTGGCCAGCCTATGGACTGACTCGCGCGTCAGGGCTTCGGTGCTTGGCTATTTTGGCCACATGTGGGAGCTGTATACGCTTTGGGTGCTGGCACCGCTCATCTTGGCAACGAAGCTCGACGGTCAAGCACTGTCGTTGGCTGCTTTTGGGGTTCTTGGCATTGGGGCCTTGGGATGCATTGGGGGTGGTTGGCTTGCAAAGCGTTGGGGCAGTGCTCATGTGGCCACACTTCAGTTAAGCATGAGCGGCATATGTTGTCTTTTAGCGCCTTGGTTG
>CAIODE010000251.1 GCA_903856875.1 uncultured Burkholderiales bacterium | reverse complement strand
GTCCCAGAATGAAAAGACACCACCGTAGTTTTTGTCGATGCAATAGTCATTTTGGCCATGATGCACGCGGTGGTTGGAGGGTGTCACCACCACATACTCAAGCCATCCTAATTTGCCAACCAGTTGGGTGTGTACCCAGAACTGATAGACAAAATCAATCAGGCCGACCACCACAAACACTTGGATGGGGTATCCCAACAAGGCCAATGGGATATAAAAAATCCAGCGGAACAAGAATCCCGTAGAAGACTGCCTGAGTGCCGTTGACAGATTGAACTCTTCACTGCTGTGGTGCACCACATGTGAGGCCCACATGATATTGATTTCGTGACCTGTGCGATGCACCCAGTAATAACAAAAGTCATACAACAGCAAGGCGCTTATCCAGGTCATGGGATTGCTCACATCCCATGTAAAAGCCCCAAACCGATCTGTGATAAGGGTGTACATCACCAGACTGAACAGGCCGCCAATGGCTTTGGAGAACTCACTCATCATGCCTACGTTGATGGAGGTGAGGCTGTCTTTTAGACGGTAAACACTGACACCCCTTGAATGAGCAACCCACAGCTCCAACAAAATGAGCAAGAAGAAAACGGGGACGGCAAAAGCAATGGGTTTCATAGTAGCCTTACATTCATGAAGAGCATATGAGAGTTGGATGTGCCCTGCCCCGCATCAAGCGAATGCAAGGCACGGAACTTCAAACAAATTATAAAGCGTGATTAACACCATAGAGCGAGACTGGGGCACGGCGATGTCTCGGCATTGTCGAGGGCGCTGGGACGTGCTCAACCCGATCGCCGCCTGTGGGCCGGTGGACAACCCGGCTCAGACATTTGGGTTCTGAAGATTTGGCAGCGTAGGCATTGGCGCAGAAAGGCGCGGGGTCAATGCTATGTAGCGTGAAAAATTTTCTGCGGCACTCAAGAAAACACCACCTCGTGTCGATCCTATGGATATGAAAGCTGAACAATTTATAGAGTTTGCCAACGATTTTGCAAAAGCCAGCGCTAAAACATCTAGCGATGAAATTCAGCAAGCCTATCAAGACAACTCAAATTACCTTGCTCGCCCAGGAGATCAAGTTGTTGTGATCCGAAAACCTTGGCCCATTGGCCACTGGGGCCAGGTCGTGGCATTTCGTGAATTTAATCCCTGCTATTTCCGCGTAGAAGTTGAAATAGAAGGGAAGCTCTTACAAATTCCTGCCAGTGCGTTGGCTCGGCAGGTGGGCGCGCCTGACTGCGAAAAGGCAGAACTCAAATACATCTATTTACTGATGAAGATCAATGGTTTGAAGATCGCATCGGGTTGATTTAACCCGCCCTGCTCAGCAGGCAGCTCTACTCCAAGATCACCTCAGCCAATCATGATGGCGCCTGACATCGCGACGATGGAGTCAAGTTGGACAATTGCTATTGGCAACACTAGCGAGGGCAGATCCATTTCTTTTCAATATGACAAAATAGATCTTCTACTGAATTTGCAGAACATAGCGATCTTGAATTTGAAGATCTTCCAGAAGAGTTTGCAGCTGCAATACTGAAATCGATATTGCATTAAAAGCAAAACCCCCGTCATCGCTGCCAAGGGTTTTTCTTTTTTTTGATGGGCCCACCAGGACTCGAGCCAGAGAGCAAGGGATTTGTCACGGTACGACTTTGTGTAAAGATTGTGTCCAAGAAGGCAGTGGTGCAGACCGGTGTAAAACATCTTGATGCAACCATGTCGCACTTTTGCGAGCACGCTCGGCCACTGTTTCAAGTGGCAATTGTTGGTAGTCATCGTTGAACACTTCGAAGCTGTAATCACCTCGGTAGCCAACGCGCTCAAGTCGAAGCACCAAGTCGGCCAACTGATCGCTGTGCACGCCCTCCCCCGGAAACACACGGAAAGTTCGCGCTGTGGTCATGCGCTCTTCAAACGTGGGCGTTTCATGCCACATGAAATCAGACAGTTGCGCCAGAAAGATGCGGTCAGGGTCAATCTCTTCAATGGCATCGAGCGGGGTCTTGGCTGCGAAGATGTGAAAAGAGTCAATGCCAATACCTAAGTTAGGGCAATCTGCCCTACAAACCACATCCCAACTGGTGGTGAATTCATTCACTGTGCGCCCCCAAGACAAACCTTCATAAGCCACCTTGATACCCAGAGGTATAGCCATCATGGCCAGCTTTTTCAGGTCTTTGGCAATCAGGTCTAAGTCATCTGTAGCGTGGCGAGATGTTGATGAGCACGCCAGCAAAACCTTGCTCCCCGTTGCCGCACACATTTCCAGCATGGACTTTGCAATGTCCACCTTGTAACTGTGCAAGTGGCCAGACAAGCCTTCAAAATCTCTGAGCACTTGAAAACCCGTCGGGCGCAGGCCACTGTTTTGAATGGCTTTCACGGCAGCTTTCACACCGCCAGGATGCCCGACCAAGTCACGCGCCATGAGCATGACTTGTGAGAAGCCCACGCTTTTCATGGCTTCTAACTTCGCTTCCAATGGGCCCGCCATTGTGATGGTGTCCATGCCATAGCCGTCGAGCAAATTCATGACAACTCCTTAGACGTTTAGGTGAACCAACTCAAAAGAAACCGAGCCCAGTGCAATTCGCGTCAATGCACCTCGGTCTTCTGGATGCAACTCCTTTGACTCTACAAATTCAACGCCATTGGTCTTCAAGGTTTGGACGGCTTGCGCAACATTTTTCACACCAAAACCAATACGCTTGAGAGACTCTGGCACTTCATCAACTTCCATCCATGGATCGGGCTCAATGAGTTGCCAGAGAAACTGGCCGCAGGGACTTTTCATCAATTTGCCTTTTGGCAAAATGCCAAAGCGCTCTTCGTCAGGAATGAAACTGAAGTCAAACATGTGCTCGTAATAAGCCAGCCAATCTTCGCTGCGTGAAGCACCAATGTACTGAACCAGGCCGAAATAACTCATGCCCTCCACCGCAGTTGGATGTTGGTCCACGGTGGGAATGGGTTTGAAATCAATATCGTAAATAGAAAACTCTTGCCAGCGATCGACAAAGTAGTAGCGGGTGCCGCCAGGTCCATGAATGGCTGGAATGTGCAACTCCATGGCTTGAGCATGGCTTTCAACGGACCATGCACCCAAATCAATGCAACGCGTGTGTGCCTTCAGGGCGTCTTGTACGCGAAACGCTACCGCAGAAATTTCAGCCTGCCCATCGGCTGTGGCTACGACTCGCGCATCGTCAGGGTTGGCATTGACCACCAAGTTCATACCGCCCTGACGGTACAGAGTAACTTCACGAGAACGATGTCTTGCAACCGGCCTGAAGCCCATAGACTCCAGAACCTGACCCAAGGCCTGCGGACGATTGGTCGCGTATTCAATGAACTCAATGCCTTGAATGCCCAAACGATTGGGCATTTCTGGAACGGCTTCTCGGTCAGTTGTGCGTAAATTCATAGCTCACTCCAATCAATAAGATCACCCCAACAGGGCCACGCTTCTAAGCACTTCGGGAGTCGTGGTCTGAAATCCGAAGTATTCCAGATAAGCAGGTATTTGTTCAAACAACATGTCAGAGCCTACTTGAATGCGGCAGCCTCTTTTTTGTACTGCCCGCAGGAACGCTGTCATCTCATTGCGCATCACGACTTCCCCTACAAAAGTTTCAGGCGCTATCCGTGATACGTCCATAGGCAAAGGGTCGCCTTCGTTCATACCCATGGGTGTAGCGTTCACCACCAAATCATAGCCATCAGGATCATTTGAACCTGTATTGACTTGGATGTGTGGATATTCATTCACAATCCTTTGTGCCAAGCCGTCACACGCAGCCATGTTGAGATCAAACAAACTGATGCCTGTGATTTTTTCAGCAGCCAAAGAGGCGGCAATGGCTGAGCCAACACCGCCTGCGCCCACCACCATGATTCGCTTGCCACTGAGTTCAAAACCTTTTCTTTGTAGGCCGCGAACAAAACCAACGCCATCAAACATGTCGCCGACCAAACGGCCTTGCGGGTCTCGTTTCACCGCATTGCACGCACCCGTCACTTTGACGGCAGGTGAGACAACATCTAACAAGCCCACCGTGGTGACTTTATGAGGCATGGTGATCAAGGCCCCGCGAACATTGGTCAAGTGAAATACAGACTTTAAAAATGCAGGGTAATGCTCGGCCTGACAGCCCATCGGAACCACCAGCGCATTGATCCCCTCTTTTTCAAAATAGGGGTTGTATATCAAAGGAGATTTAAAGCTGTGAGTCGGAAAGCCAATGTGGGCGATCAACTCAGTATGGCCATCGATTTTCATGATGAAGAAATATAAAAAGCGAAGCCCCAAGACAGGCTTTGAGGCTTCGCTATGGAACTACATAAAAGGCCTTGGCGTTTGACCCTGGAAATATCCAAATTACTTACGCAACTTGGCCAATTCAGCTTGCATCTCAGCGACGGTGGCAGAAATAGCTTCACCGTGCTTGACAATCACAGGCTTCATCTTGTCTCGCAAGATGGCCATTTCTGAAGCTGGCAAAGTGGTAATTTGCATGCCATTTTTCTTCAAATTGTCGGTGATGCTGGCAGCCAAATTGCGTGACTGAGTACGCTGGTATTTTGAAGCTTCAACCATGGCGTCTTCCATGATTTTCTTTTCTGCAGCAGACAAACCGTCCCAGAACTTTTTACTCATCAACACAGACTGTGGGTTGTATTGGTGGTTGCTCAACACCATGTGCTTTTGCACTTCATATAGTTTGGCTGAGTTGATGGTGGCCACAGGATTCTCTTGACCGTCTACTGCGCCCTGCTCTAATGCAGCATACAACTCAGGGAATGGCAGAGGTGTTGGGTTGGCACCTAAGGCTTTCACCCAATCTACGTTAATGGCATTGGGAATCACACGCAACTTCAAACCTTCGATGTCCGACACCTTGTTAATGGCACGCTTGCCATTGGTGAGGTTGCGAAAACCCAATTCAAAGAAG
>CAIODE010000250.1 GCA_903856875.1 uncultured Burkholderiales bacterium | reverse complement strand
TTCGTCCGAAGCCTGCGCTAAAACCAAAACTGTTTGAGGACCTGTGGACATCAAGTCTTTCACTTGACCCAGCGCTATGCCTTCTCTGTTAACCACATCCAGACCAAGCAAGTCCACCCAATAGTATTCATCGGTGCCTGCCGTTGGAAAACTAGAGCGAGGCACAAAAATGCGAGCGCCCTTGAGCGCTTCGGCTTGGTTTCTGTCGGCCACATCCAATGAACAAGCCACCACTGTGTCGGCATGGTCCTTGGCTTCTTGGATTTTAAGGATAACGGCTTGGGTGACGCTGGCAGAATTTGCAGCGGCAGCTTTTTGGCTGGGTGATTTGTTGCCACCTACATTGCGGTCAGAGGGCAACAAATACCATCGCTTAGATGAAAAAAGCGCCTCGGGCGAGGCGCTGTGGGGCAATACTTTGAACCAGCCTTTGATGCCCCAAGCATCTGCAATGCGCCCCACTTCGATGGCGTCTGCCGGCATTTCGGCAAACTCTAAATGGGGTAGCACTGCAAAGCCTTTGGCGGTGCCAAAAACCGATTAAGCGGCTTTAGCGGCAGCTTGTTTGACCAAACGCTGAACGGTTGGAGACACTTGAGCGCCTACGCCAGTCCAGTAAGTCAAACGATCTTGAACAACGCGCAGGCCTTCTTCTGTATCCTTGGCGATTGGGTTGTAAAAACCAATGCGCTCAATGAAGCGGCCATCGCGGCGAACACGTTTGTCGGCCACAACAATGTTGAAAAATGGACGGGCTTTAGAACCGCCACGAGAAAGACGAATGACAACCATGATTTATCCTAGGGTGGTGCGGGGAAAGCAAAAACTGCCATCCCACATATTCTTTCAGCGTTTGAGACACGCAACTGGCCACCCGGCCAGTGACACACTGAAAAGCCGCTGATTATAACCCGGAGTTTAAGAATGCCAAGCATCCGACCTAGCCAAACCTCTGACATGGCCACCATCACGGCCATTTACCAGTACCACGTCCTCAACGGCACGGGCACTTTCGAAATCGAGCCCCCCAGTCTGGCGGAAATGACCGCCCGCAGGGAGGATGTTCTTAGCAAAGGCTTGCCCTATTTGACTTTAGAGGAAAACGGCGAAGTGCTGGGGTTTGCCTACTGCAATTGGTTCAAGCCGCGCCCAGCCTATCGATTTTCAGCTGAAGATTCCATTTATTTGGCCGCCAACACAGCTGGCAAGGGCTGGGGTCGCATGCTTTTGGCCGAACTGTGTCTGGCTGCAGAAAAAACAGGGATCCGCAAACTGATCGCCGTGATTGGCGACTCTGGCAATGCAGGCTCAATTGGTGTTCACAAGTCGATGGGGTTTGAACATGTGGGCATTGTTTCTGGCTGCGGTTGGAAATTCAATCGCTGGCTCGACATCGTCATGATGGAAAAGGCTTTAGGCCATGGTCAAAGCCGTTCTCCTGAATAATGCAGCTTATGAAAAACAAAACATTTGCAGTCTGGCTCACTTTTTTCGGCGGCCCCATCGGTCTTCACCGCTTTTACCTCAAGGGCTTTGCAGACCCATTGGGTTGGTTGTTACCCGTGCCGACGGCCTTAGGCTGGTATGGCGTTCAACGCGCTTTAGAGTTGGGGCAAGACGACGCCACAAGCTGGGTTCTTATTCCCTTGCTTGGGTTCACCATTGCTGGCTGCGCATTGAACGCCATCGTTTATGGATTGATGTCCATGGTGCAATGGAATTCAAAGTTCAATCAAGACTCTGAAAGTCCTTCCGGCCAAACCAACTGGCTGACGATCTTTGGGCTTGCAACGGCACTGCTTCTGGGAACCACCGTCTTGATGGCCAGCATTGTGTTCAGTTTCCAGCGCTACTTTGAGAACCAAATTGAAGAAGCCAAGGCCATCAGCCAAGTACCCGAAAAAATCAAACATTAAGGTCATCTTGCATGGCGTGTGAAGCCAAAGACAACCCAGTTTTTAAGTCGAACTCAATAAGTCAAACTAAAGACGATTGACAACTTGAGCTTGAACTTTGCGAAGTTCATCCGCTGTCACCAACCCTGGCGCTAATTCGCTCAGAGGCAATAAGACGAAAGCCCTGTCGCGCATGCGAGGGTGTGGCACCTGAAGCCAAGCGCTTTGAATGTTGGCATCGCCAAAAAGCAACAAGTCAATGTCCAGTGTGCGGGGCGCATTGAGGTAGGGGCGCTCTCGCCCAGCTAGCAGTTCTATGCGCTGAAAAGAGTGCAATAAATCAAAGGCATTCAAGCGAGTTTGGAGGTGCAGCACAGCGTTGATGTAGTCAGGACCCTTCGCTTGAAAAGGGGCCGACTTGTAAAAAGAAGAACAGCCGACAAGCAAGCTTTCTGGCAACTGCCCTATGGCCTGAATCGAAGACTCAATGGATTGGCGAGCATTTCCCAAGTTGGCGCCCAAGCCCGCATAGACATTGACAAGATCGCGGTCCATCATCCATTTTCTGACATGGCGATTGTCGAATCAATCTCGGCAAGAGACATCAAGAATTGAAATTCAATGGTGCGAAGAAGCTTCACCCGAATCATCAGACCCAGCTGATTTTGATGCAGGCTTTCTTCTTCTGGGTGCACGGCGACTTTTGACATCGCCAGATGTGAGTAAAGTCGATTTTTCAGACTTGGCCAACTGAATCAGGT
>CAIODE010000249.1 GCA_903856875.1 uncultured Burkholderiales bacterium | reverse complement strand
ATGCGACTGGCCCTGTTCGACTTAGACCACACCCTGCTCGATGGCGACAGCGATCAGCTGTGGTGTGACTTTCTAATTGACAAAGGCATGATAGACAAGGCCATCTTCTCTGCCAAAAACGTAGCCATGGCGCGCGACTACAAAACGGGTACCGTCAATGTGCAGGCATTTTGTGAGTTTTACATTGGCACCTTGACGCTCAAATCACCACTTGAATGGGAAGCACTTCGTCAAGAGTTTTTAAGCGATTGGGTGGCACCGCGTTTGTGCGCAGGTGGCAAAGCACAAATCAAAACCCATCAAGCCAACGGCGATCGGGTGGTCATGACCACCGCCACCAATCGGTTCATTACAGAATTGACGGCCAAACACTTAGGTGTGATGGACCTGATTGCCACGGAAGCCGAAATACAAAAGGGTTTGTTTACCGGCAAAACGGCAGGTGTGCTAAACATGCGCGAAGGCAAAGTCACCCGCCTTAAGATGTGGTGCAAGGAGCAAGCTTTAGACTGGACTGAGCTTGAGACCTGGGGCTACAGCGATTCCATCAACGACCTGCCGCTCCTAGAAGCCGTCACGCACGCCACCGTGACACAAGGCGATGTAAAGTTGCGGGCAGAAGCCGCCAAGCAGGGCTGGCCCCAAATTGAGTGGTTTTAACTCAGTGGTTTTAAATTTGTAGCCAACACAGGATTGACATGACTAGCACTGTATTTACCGACATTGACTGGAACAAAGACGGCAAGCAAATAGGCACCCTCAACCTGCCCCACTCACCCGACGACGATGCTTGGGGCGTGATTCCATTTCCCGCTGCTTCCATTAAAAATGGCGATGGACCTGTCGTGGTGGTTACAGGCGCGGTACATGGCGACGAGTACGAAGGCCCCATCGTCATTTCAGAGTTGATGCGCAACATCGAAGCCCACGAAGTAGCTGGGCAACTGATCTTGCTGCCCACCTTCAATGCGCCCGCCTTAAAAGCAGGACGCCGCACCTCCCCCATCGATCAATTGAACCTGAACCGTGTCTTTCCCGGTGATGACTACGGCTTGCCGACGCAGCAAATAGCCAGGTATGTCACTGACCATCTTTTTAGCAAAGCGAATTTCTACATTGACTTGCATGCGGGTGGCCGCTCTTTGTTTATCCAGCCAAGCGCCCATGTGGTCATGGCAGAAGGCATGCCTGCTGAACTGATTCAAGCCAATGCCCAATTAGCGGAGGCATTTGGCGTAGGCATTACCGTTCAGACCAGCAACATGGGCGACTACCGAACATCTGCAGGGTATGTCACCTTCAAGGGCATTCCCATGCTTGCTGCCGAAATGGGCATGGGTGGTTGGGCCACTGCAGACTCTGTTCGGGCCACACGGGAAGCCACGCACAGAGTGCTCAAACACACAGGGGTCTTGCCACATATCGAAACGCGTCCTGGCGAAAAAACGCAATGGACGCGCATTGATGGCACGCAAGCCTATGTCTTCGCTCCGATGGACGGCTACTTCGAAAGACACTTCGCGTTAGGTGATGACATTCAAAAGGGACAGCTGGCAGGTTGGATGCATCACTTAGAGCGGCCCAAGCTAGAACCCGAGCCTGTGTACTTTCAATCCAGCGGCATGCTCTATGCCCACGGTTTAATTGGACAAGTCCGTGCGGGGCAAAATTTGGCTGTGTTGGTTGAGAAGGTTGAATCGCCTATTTAGCACTTGATCGCAATGCTTGGCTAGGTGGCGCGCTGGGCTGCGGTTACGCTAATTTCTACGCCGTAT
>CAIODE010000248.1 GCA_903856875.1 uncultured Burkholderiales bacterium | reverse complement strand
TGGCCGTTATTTCAGCTGTAAAGGTATTGGCGATGGAGATCCATCCCAAGGTAACAGGCTTGCCTTGCGCCCATAGTTGCTTAATTTTGTTGGGTTTCATTTTGATTACTTTTTGTGACCTTCGTTAAGTCTGCATTATGAAGTGTATCTGCACCTACAGCTTGGCGGCCGTCACTATGATCTCAACCAATAGATCGGGTGAGGCTAGATGCACTTCGCCTGTTGCACGTGTTGGAAGGGCATCTTTAGGCGCCCACTCTGCCCAGACACTGTTCATGCCTGCAAAGTCCGCAGAGATATCTTTGAGCCAGATCTGGACGCTTAACAAATGTCGTTTGTCAGAGCCGGCTGTCGCTAAATACCCGTCTATCTTTTGAAGCACGTCGCGCGTTTGCGCAACGATGTCTCCTTTGGCACTGGCAGTAATGCCTGCGACATAGATTGTGTCTCCATGAATGACAACCCGACTGAGTCGTTCGTTTGAATCGATGCGAGTGATATGGGTCATTTGTATCCTCCAGTTTTTTGAGAGTCAATTTCGCACACGACTCTGCCTATCACATTACCCGCTTTAAGTCGATCAAGCACTTCAGAGATTTGATCCATCGAGCATGTTGCAATAGGTATCGGTTTTAATTTTCCAGACTTCGCCAAGTCTACAACTTCATGCAACTCTTGCAAAGATCCAACATATGTGCCCGAAATTGTGATTGCACGTTGAGCGATGGGGACAAGAGACATCGGTATTTCACCCCCATACAAACCCACGATCACATAGCGGCCACCTTTACGCAATGAGGCAATTCCTAGAGTCGCAGTGTTTTGTGCGCCAACAAAATCAATGACTCCCCAGACACCTCCCTGCAAAGCCTGCAATTTTGCAAGAGCGTCTTCTTTAGAAGGATCGATTGCTTCCATGGCACCCATATTGCGAGCAGTTTGCCATTTGGATTCATCAATTTCGCACACTGCAATATTGTCATGACCCATCGCCTTAAGCATCGCAACGGCCATAAGTCCGAGCCCGCCAGCACCCATGACAACGATCCAATCTTTGGGCTTACACGGCATAAGCTTTCTAGCCGCGCTGTACGTTGTAAGCCCTGAGCAGGCTAAAACAGGTGCATAGCTCGGATCAATGCCTTTTGTATCAATTAAATAGCGAGGATGTGGCACCAACACATGATCTGCATACCCACCTGCCCGCTGTATACCAATAAAACGTGGCGTTGGGCACCAATTGTCAATGCCTTCTTGACAGCGCGCGCACTCACCACATCCTGTCCAAGGGTAAACCAAACGATCCTCCCCTACTGGTAATGGCCCAGCCTCTGGTCCTCCCGACAACACTACGCCAAAGGGTTCATGACCCATCGTTACTGGAGGCTTCATGCCTCTATCAGACATTTGAAACTTACGACCACCACCCAGATCAAAGTACCCATCCCTAATGTGAACATCTGAGTGGCAAACGCCGCAATACTTTACTTTAACAAGTACCTCTGTTCCATGCGGCATTGGTGTCTCACGAACAGCTTGTTGAAGCGGTTTTCCCCATTCGACGACGTCCTGGCTAATCATGTGCATTTCCTTTAAATATTTTGTACTTCATGAAATTTCTCTGGTTGCTGCGCAAGCCAAGTTTCGCGCTCCCTTTAATTCTGCGCTTGATATTTAAGCTTGGCAATTCTTTTGAAAGCGAGGGGATGGTCAATGCTACTTGCTGTCTAAAAAATTTTAGTGCTTGCGCTGAAGTCTAAGTTTTATAAATACTAGGTCGAAAGCCTTCCGCAGCATCTAACTTTTTCGCAACCTAGGTGACAGGTCCGAGTGCAAAATAAACGAAATTGCCGGAAAGATTGCCGCTGTAAAGCGGTTGCTCTTGTAGGATATGGGTGTCATGCTGCTCATGAATGGGAGTTAGTGAGTAAGCTCCCCCCCTGGCGCCGCTCCTGCCACTGCCAGCAGGTGTTCAGTCACGTTACATTTCATTGGTGCACTCTTCTAATGGATACTACCTATGAAGGCAATTTTTACACATGTTTTAATTATTCCCACCGTTCATGTGGAAAATATTGCCGGGCTGGCAAAAATGTCCTCTGTCATCACTGCCTCGCTTTTTAGTGCGGCGCAAGAAATCGCCAG
>CAIODE010000247.1 GCA_903856875.1 uncultured Burkholderiales bacterium | reverse complement strand
GCCTCCTCATGCTGTAGTACCAGAAATCGTCAGCCCCCCTTAGCCTTTGCCCCAACTTATTGGAAATTAATGTTGATCTGACCCTGTTTATTTTTAAATAAAGCTCAGGCTGCCCAAGACGGTGATGAGTTGGGCGAAGTTGAGGGTGATGGCGATTTTGTGAATTTTTCTAAATTCGGGAACGGCCATCACGTTGTTGTCTTCCCTGATCGCAGAACCAAGTTGATCCATTTGGGGGATGAACTTGAAACGCAAAACCAAAGTAAGGATGGCAATGGCCATGGCGCCCATGGCCTGAATGGGTCTGACTGCTGCAGCATAGCTAATGGCAGCTGCGGTGGACACCACAATGGCAAATTTGAAATAGGTGATGTAAAACGACCGAATGAACTTGGAGTCCATGGTGTTGTCGTGCTTCAAGATGAGCAGGGGAATGGAGCCAAACAAAAAATAGGTGGTCACTGCCAGCATGGCAACCGTGAAAATTAAGGAAACTTGGTTGGCGGTCAGCATGATTGAGGGTAACTCCCCGTAGAAGTGGCTTAGTGGGTAACTTTAAAATCTTTTGCAGTGCAGCATACTGTCGTTCATTGCTGTTATCGATACAGATTGTTGTTCAATTAAAGAAGTGTGTAAATCATGGTTAGAAAATCCGCCGCCAAAACGACTGCTGCTGCCAGCGAAGCACATGCCGACTCGGCCACTGAAACCACGGCCAACCAGCCTCAGAGGGTGATCAAAAAATACCCGAATCGCAGGCTTTACGACACCACAACGTCCAGTTATGTGACCTTGACTGAAATCAAGCAACTGGTGATGCAAGGACAAGCCTTTGTCGTCAGGGATGCCAAAACTGGTGAAGACCTTACCCGCAACCTGCTGCTTCAAATCATTTTGGAAGAGGAATCTGCAGGGGCACCCATGTTTACCGAAGCCGTTTTGGCCAACATCATTCGCTTTTATGGGCATGCCATGCAGGGGCACATGGGGGCTTATTTAGAGAGTAATTTGCAATCACTCATGCTGATGCAGTCCAAAATGGGGCACCAATCTCAAAACATCGTGGGTCAAATGCAAGAACAAATGCAGAAACAAACCGCTCAATTCTTGAATGCTTTTGGCCTCAAACCCTGAATTTGGCGCCATCGATGGGCAAATGGACTGCCTGGCGCGACATCGCCAAATTACTGGGACAATAGGGCAATGAACGAAATTGCTACCGAAGTGACTGAAAGCAGTCCTATTTCTGCCCCCAAAGTGGGTTTTGTCAGTCTGGGATGTCCCAAAGCCCTTACTGACTCCGAACTCATCCTCACGCAACTCAGCGCCGAGGGTTATCAAACTTCCAAGACTTTTGAAGGTGCCGATCTGGTCATCGTCAACACCTGCGGCTTCATTGACGATGCCGTCAAGGAAAGCCTAGACACCATCGCTGAAGCTTTGAACGTGAACGGCAAAGTCATTGTCACAGGCTGTTTGGGTGCCAAAGAGTCAGAAGATGGTGGCAATTTGGTACGTGAAATACACCCCAGCGTGCTGGCGGTCACCGGTCCCCACGCCACCCAAGAGGTTATGGACGCAGTGCACGCGCATTTGCCCAAACCACACGATCCATTCATCGACTTGATGCCCAATTCATTTGGCGTCGCCGGGATCAAACTCACACCTCGGCATTACGCCTATTTGAAAATCAGCGAAGGTTGCAACCACCGTTGCACTTTTTGCATCATTCCATCGATGCGCGGTGATTTGGTGTCAAGACCGATTGGTGACGTGCTCAAAGAAGCAGAGGCTTTGTTTGAAGGCGGCGTGAAAGAGTTGTTGGTCATTAGCCAAGACACCTCCGCTTATGGCGTCGATGTCAAATACCGCATGGGCTTTTGGGAAGGCCGTCCTGTGAAAACGCGCATGCTTGAATTGGTGCAGACACTGGGTGAGATTGCGCAGAAGTATGGCGCGTGGGTTCGTTTGCATTACGTCTATCCATACCCTGCGGTTGATGAGGTTCTGCCGCTCATGGCCACGGGTTCCATCTTGCCTTATTTGGATGTGCCATTGCAGCACAGCCATCCCGATGTGCTCAAGCGCATGAAGCGTCCCGCAAGTGGCGAAAAGAATTTAGAGCGCATTCAAAAGTGGCGCGAAGTGTGTCCGCAGTTGGTCATTCGCAGCACTTTCATTGCCGGTTTTCCAGGCGAAACCGAAGCTGAGTTTGAGCACCTGCTTAACTTTGTACGGGAAGCACAAATTGACAGAGCGGGATGTTTTGCATACAGCCCTGTGAAGGGTGCCGTAGCCAATGAATTGCCTGGCATGTTGCCCCAAGCAGTCAGGGAAGAGCGGCGTTCACGCTTCATGCAAGTGGCCGAGGAAGTATCCATTCAACGTTTGCAGCAGCGCATCGGCGCCACCATGCAGGTGCTGGTCGATTCCGCAACAGCCATGGGCAAAAAAGGCGGCATTGGCAGGACCTATGCTGATGCGCCGGAAATTGATGGCGTGGTGAAGTTGTTGCCTCCCGAGAAGATTAGCAAGACCTACAAGGTAGGTGAGTTCACACGTGCACGAATTGTGGGCGTGGATGGTCACGATCTTGTCGCTTTGCCTGTCTAAAATGCATTTTGAAATGCACTCAAATTTGGAAAACAAACTCGAAAAAAAAGCTGCCATGTGTGCAGCTTTGATTAAACTTGGTGCCCAGGAAGGGACTCGAACCCCCACGAAGTTACTCGCTAGTACCTGAAACTAGTGCGTCTACCAATTCCGCCACCTGGGCTC
>CAIODE010000246.1 GCA_903856875.1 uncultured Burkholderiales bacterium | reverse complement strand
CTCCATGGAGCCGGAGATATCGACCAAGATCAAAAGCGGCAGAGCCTGGGGTTTTCTTTGCATTCGTGGCAGCGACAAAATATCGCCATCTTGTCTTGCCGCCATCTGCATGGTTTTGGCCCAATGAATCCGGTCGCCTCGGCCGCCAGTGCGTGTTCTTCGACCCTGAATTTTAGGCAGCGGCAACTTGACTTGCCGGGCCAGTTTTTCGACCAGCCGGAACTCGCTGGCACTCAAGCTTTGAAAGTCGGCTTGTTGCAGACGTTGCCTGTCGCTGGCGCTCATGGCCGCGTCAAACTTCATCTCATCTTCTTTGGACTTGCCTGGATCGTTTTGTTTGTTTTTGCCCGTCAATGCCTCTTGCACTCTGGATTTGCGCGGCACACCCGGTGTGGCCGTGGGCGCTTTGGGCAAGAGCTGAGACAAAAGTTGGCGGGTGAGCTCAGGATCTCTGAAAAGTGCTGAAAACATTTGGTCAAAGACCACCAGGTCTTCTTGCCGGCTGACCAAACAGGCTTTCAAAGCCGCTGACAAATCGTCTTTTCTTTCGATGCCAACGTGTT
The DNA here is from genome assembly GCA_903856875.1 of uncultured Burkholderiales bacterium. Lineage (GTDB taxonomy): Bacteria > Pseudomonadota > Gammaproteobacteria > Burkholderiales > Burkholderiaceae_C > Limnohabitans_A. The sequence continues at coordinate 1,657 of CAIODE010000246.1, read as the reverse complement.
CCGTGGATTCAATGGCCAAGCTGATGCGCGATGCATCAATGGGCAACCCCGCGCGCCTGAGTGCGCGCGCAAAACCCGTGATGTTGTCACTGAGTTTGCCACTGCGTGCGTCGCCTAAAAGCATGATGGCTCAAGCTTTAAATTAAAGGCTAGTGATGGGCGCAGGCGCCAGCAAATCATGGAGAAGCGGCGTGATGGCCGCAATGTCTTCGCGCTGCTTGAACAAAATGCCGACAGTGTCTTGCACCACTTCGGGGTCGAGGGTGAGGGTGTCCAATGCGACCAAGGCCTTGGCCCATTCCACGCTTTCGGCAATGCCGGGTGCGCGCTGGAAAGCGCTTGAAAAGGGCTGACTTCTAAGACGACCCACAAACTCTGCCACCTGTTCGGTGAGCTTAGCGCTGGCTTGCGGTACCTGCGACCTGACCACGGCCAGTTCGCGCTCGCGATCGGGGTAGTCCATCCACTGGTAAAGGCATCGGCGCTTCACGGCATCGTTCAAATCACGGGTGCGATTGCTGGTCAGAATGGTCACTGGCGCTACTTCGGCTTTGATCGTGCCCAACTCCGGAATACTGACTTGGTATTCGCCCAAATATTCCAATAAAAATGCTTCAAAGGGTTCGTCAGCGCGGTCAACTTCATCAATCAACAGCAGAGCGCCTGGTGCAGGCGTTTGCAAGGCTTCAAGCAATGGGCGTTTGACCAAGAATCGCTTTTGATACACCTCTCGCTCAATGTCTTGGGGTGTGGCGCTTGAACCTGTTTGGGAGGCGGCTGCGCGCATGTGCAGTAACTGCGCAGCATGGTTCCACTCGTACAAAGCCTCGCGTTGCTCCATGCCGTCATAGCATTGCAAACGAATCAGGGGGCGGCCTAAAATTTTGGCCAGTGCTTTGGCCAGCTCTGTTTTGCCAACGCCAGGCTCACCTTCTAAAAGGAGAGGGCGCTCTAATTTGAGACTCAAAAAAACGGCGGTGATAAGCCGCCGTTCCGCGAAATAGCCCACGCCTTGGAGGGCTTGGGCAAGTTCGTCGATGGTTTTGAAAGTGTCTTTTGCGGTCATCCGTTCGCCTGTTTCACCGCCCTTTGAGTTTGCACGGTGATCAGGTGAGCGCGGTAGGCTTTTGAAGCGTGCAGGTCGGCATTGAGATCTGTAGAGTCTACCGCGACGCCAGCCACTGCTTCAGGGGTAAAGCTTTTGGTCAAAGCAGCCTCCAAACCAGCATGGCGGAAGACGCCATTGCCTGCGCCTGTAATGGCCACACGGGCGCCAGAAGCAGTGTGGGCCACAAACACGCCGACCAAAGCGAAACGAGACGCAGGTTGGTTGAATTTGGCGTAGGCCGCTTTGGTGGGTATGGGGAAACTCACAGATGTGATGATTTCGCCTGCATCTAAAGCGGTGCTGTACAGACCTTTGAAGAAATCATCGGCCTTGATAGAGCGCTTGTCAGTGACGACGGTAGCACCCAAAGCCAACAAGGCACTGGGGTAGCAGGCAGCAGGGTCGTTGTTGGCCACTGAGCCCCCTAGGGTGCCCATGGCGCGCACTTGCCGGTCGCCAATGCCATCGGCCAAGGCTGCCAAAGCGGGGATCAATTTTTTGACATCGGCGTTGTCGGCCACGTCTTGGTGGCGTGTCATGGCGCCAATG
>CAIODE010000245.1 GCA_903856875.1 uncultured Burkholderiales bacterium | reverse complement strand
TCAAGGCTTTCAACCTTAATGATCTCAGCACCATAGTCTCCGAGAATTTGTGTGGCCAGTGGACCTAACACGACCGAAGTTAGATCCAGAATTCGAATGCCAGTGAGGGGTCCATTCGACAAGTCTAAGGTTTTGCTCATTCTTTTGATTTCTTAGGTTTAAGGCTTTCCCATGTGCTGTCGGGCCACTGCTGCATGTTGTAAGCCGACGGTCCTGCTGCCCCTTGCAGCCAACGACCACCGTCAATGATGACGGCCTCTCCTGTGATGAACGCAGCGCTATCGGAAATTAAATAAACGCACAGGTCAGCCAGTTCATGGTGCTCGCCAACGCGCCTTAATGCAACGCCTTGTTCAATGGGTGCTTCCCCAATTCGTTCTTTGGGCATCAATCTGGACCATGCGCCTTCAGTAGGAAAGGGCCCAGGCACAACACCAACTGTCCTTATGCCGTAGGGCCCCCATTCCACAGCCAAACTCCGAATCATGGCCAATGCCCCTGCTTTGGCCATGGCTGACGGAACGGTAAAGGGCATGCCTGTCATGGCCGACTGAGTCAGTATTTGCAGGACGGTGCCTTTGCGTCCCGCTTCAATCCACCGGCGTCCCACATCCATGGTGCAATAAGCTGAACCTTTGAGCACAATGTCTACAACCGCATCAAAAGCACGTGTAGACAATCGTTCTGTTCGAGCTAAAAAATTACCTGCTGCATTGTTGAGCAACACATCCAAAGGTCCCTTTGCCCATATGGCGTCCATCATGGCCTCAACTGCTTTGGCATCACGCACATCACACACATGAATTTCGATGTCTACGCCTAAAGAGTCTTTGAATTCTTGAGCTGCCTGTTCTAGAACCTCTTGGCGTCGACCGCAAATGACCAGGTTGGCACCCAGTTCAACATAGCGTTTACCGATGCTTTTACCCAAACCCGTGCCACCCCCAGTGATCAGAATGCGTTTGCCTGAAAGCAAATCAGATCGGAACATGTTCATGTGTGCATCTGTCATTCAGGTTGCATTCCTGCCATCTTTGCAATGCGGGTAAACCGTTCCAACTCTTCTTGCTGGAACTTTTGCATGCTCTCACCAAAGAAGGGCATGCTGTCTGCGCCCGAAGCGTGATTGAAGTCAGCACCCTCTTTAGAGTCGCGTACTTTCAAAAGTGCATCGATGAGTTTTTTCTTGACGGCCTCGGGGGTGCCCGCTTTGACATAAAACGAAGTCCATGAATAGTTCACGTATTCTGGAAAGCCACTGTCAATGAAGTTCGGCACATTGGGAAAATCGGGGTGCCGTTTTTCGCCAGAAACAGCGAGGGCTTTCAGTTTGCCAGCCTTGATCAAAGAGGCTGCACCCCCTAGATCTGCAATGCCAATGTCAAGTTGATCTCCCATGAGGTCTGTGAAAATTTGCGCACCGCCTTTGTAGGAGATGTGATTGAACTTGACGTTGGTCATGCTGGTGAACCATTCGCCGGCCAAACGATAACCCGCGGAGTAATTGGCCAAGCTCAAGGGCTTGCTGGGGTTCTTTTTAGAGTATTCAACCACGTCCTTCAAGCTGTTGAATTTGGAGTTGGCATTGACAACCCAAACGTTCATGTTTCGCGACAGACCGGCCAAGGGGGTCAGGTCGGTCATGGGGTTGTAGGGAAGATTTTTGATGCTGATTGGATTGACAGAAATGGGCGAGTTGCTGGCCAGCAAAATAGCATGCCCATCGGCTGGAAGAGCCAGCAATGCTTGAACTGAAATGATGCCGCTAGCGCCTGGTTTGTTTTCGACAAGCGCCGTTTGGCCAAATTGTTTTGCCAAACGCTCTCCAAAAAAGCGGGCCGAAGTATCTGAACCACTGCCCGCAGTAAAGGGCACAAAAATACGAAATGGCTTGGTCGGAAATTCTTTGTCTTGAGCAAAGACGTTGCCAGTCATGGCCATGGTGGTCATAGTGGCCGCTAAAAGGAAGTTTCGCTTAAGCATGTTCATTCTCCTGAGTCAGTTGAAAATCACAAACGTGTTAGAAATGGCCAGAGATTGTCGGCCCCCTGTTTAAGCGCCATCTCTCCGATGCGGGTTTGCCAATGTGTTTCGTTACCAAACTCGTCGCGCCACGACCAAAGGCGACGAGTGAGGTGGTGCAAATTGTGCTCACGCGTAAAGCCCATGGCGCCATGAACTTGGTGTGCAATTTCGGCACCTTTGCCCGCAGCTTCTCCAGCCCGAGATTTGGCTACGGCTACGAAAAATTGTTCTGGTGCTTCACCCGAAAGCTCAATGGCTGCATCTGCCGCAGCTGCAGTCGCTGCCACATGGCCGGCCAAAACTGCAAGCATGTGCTGCACCGCCTGAAATTTACCAATAGGGCGCCCAAATTGAACACGGTCATTTGCATATTGCAAGGAATACTCTAACGAACGTTGCAATGCACCAGCCATTTGAACTGAGCGTAACAAAGCGCCTTCGCACAGCAAGCGCTCTTTGGCATCTGCTAAAGGCGCGAAGGCAACGATGGGTGTATTTGCAAAATCAAATTGAACTCTGGGCTCACCCGCTAAATTTTTGACCATTTCAGAATGACTTTGGCCAAGTGCTTCGCGCTCGATCAAAACAATGCATGGCTGACCTTCGCGTTGAGCCACCACAACCAGATGATCACAAGACAATCCCCAAGGAACTCGGTGAGCATGACCCGAAAGGGTAGGGGCATTCTGATTCCCTTTGAGCTCTAAACTGTCTTTGGCATGGGACACACTCACGGATAAAACACCCGCTGGTACTTTCAGGCCCGACACGCTTAGCAAACGGCTTGCTAAAAAAGTCTCGGCCAATGGAACAGGTGCGGCATGGTAAGCACTGCGCCGCAACACAAACATGGCATCTTCAAAAGACAGGCCACTGCCACCTTGTTCTTCACTTAAACAAGCCTGAGGCAGGCCGACTTCTTCCAGGGCGTGCCAAAGAGCTTCAGGCCAAATGCCAGCCTCGCTCGACATGAAGACTTCTTTAAGGCAATGCTCTTCACAGATGCGGTCAACTGTTTTCTCTAAATCGTCGCGGATATCACTCATCTCAGCCCCAATCCTTTGGCAATCATTCCCCGCAAAATTTCTCGCGTTCCACCTCTGATGGTGAAGCCGGGCGCTTTGAGCATAGACATTCCCAATAAGGCTTCAAACTCGATGCTTTCGTTGTCCATGACCGGCTCTGAAGAAATAAGGTGGCGAAAAATCTCGGGAATTTCACGTTCAAATGCAGTGCCGATGTCTTTCACCAAAGCTGCTTCCAAAATGGGTTTCTCCCCCTTTGTCAGCATGCCTGCCACCGAAGTTGACATGCGTCGCAAAGTAGTCAGGTGTGCAACAAAACGCCCAATTTCATTGACAGATCGAGCATCAGGTTTTTCTCCCAACTGTTCCATGGACGCCAGAAAAAGTTGGTACGTGCTGAGGAATCGGTCGGGCCCTGAGCGCTCAAATGCCAATTCACTGGTGACCATGTTCCAGCCACCACCGACCTCGCCAACGACCATGTCATCAGGCACAAAGCATTCGTCAAACACGACTTCATTCCAGTCGTGGGCACCGTAGATGTTGAGAATGGGACTCAGCTTCAAACCTGGCGACTTCAGATCAACAATAAATTGCGTCATGCCAGCATGACGGTTTTCTTCTTTGGGAGCTGTTCGAACCAAAGCAATTAAGTAATGTGCTCTGTGCGCACTGCTGGTCCAGACCTTGGTGCCTGTGATTTTCCAACCACCTTCAGCTTTGACTGCAGAAGTTCTGACTGCCGCTAAGTCAGATCCGGAGTCTGGCTCGCTCATGCCAATTGCAAAGAAACATTCTCCCGCTGCAATTTGGGGCAAGATCAATTGCCGAGCGTGTTCGCTACCGTGGCGCAAAATTTGATTGCCACTTTGCCGATCGGCCACCCAATGCGCGCCCACAGGCGCACCACCCGCCAACATTTCCTCAGTCATGACATAGCGGTCAAGTGCTGTTCTTTCTTGACCGCCGTATTTTTTAGGCCAAATCATGCCGATGTAGCCAGCTTGTCCGCACTTGCGACTGAATTCTGCATCGCCATCGGACCATGAATTTTTGCGGGGGGTGAATGTGCCTGCATCCCGCTCTTTTTTGAGGAAATCGCGGACTTGCTGTCTGAGCAAGCTGGCACTCTCTGGCAACGTTACCGCAGGGAAAACAAAATCATGCATGTCACTCTTTCGCCGCTTAAATGGATTTGTCCTATCTTTATACTGCCATTGGGGAATGTCAAGGAACCAAAAGACAACTAGGAGACTCCCATTGGGTCTGAATAAGGGATGATGGCGATGATCCTTGATCCTTGATCCGAAATTTCATAAGGAACAATATGCGTTCAGGCATTTACAGTTATCCCAATACCCAAAGGGTCATTTTCGGTACAACGTTTGAACAAGCGATTTCAAAGGAACTTGAAACAATTGGCGCTCAGCGTGTTTACGTCCTTAGCAGTGGCAGCCTTTACCGTGAAACCGAAGTGGTCAATCAACTTAAAACAGTGTTGGGCTCGCGTTGTGTTGGCCTTTTTCATGAAATGCCCGCTCACACGCCACGCATACCTGTAGTCAAGGCGGCACAGGAAGCGCAGCACGCTCAAGCCGATTTGATCCTAACGCTGGGTGGCGGTTCCATGACAGATGCTGGGAAAATGGTCACGCTTTGCATGAGCAATGGCATAGAGTCAGCACAAGACCTAGACCGACTGGCCACCAAAGTTCACGCAGATGGAAGAATAGAAAGACCAGAGTTTCAACCGCCTACGGTGCCTTGTTCCGTGATTTCTACAACCCTTTCGGCTGGAGAGTTCAGCGCCCTGGCAGGCTGTACAGATACGGTGAGGGGGATGAAAGAGAACTTTTTGCATCCAAAAGCCTCGCCTCGATCGGTCATTTTGGACCCGGCATTGACATTGCATACGCCGGAATGGCTTTGGCTATCGACAGGGATTCGTGCGGTCGATCACGCGGTGGAAGATTTGTGTTCCATCAATACACAGCCTATTTCAGAAGCCACTTCTTTTCAGGCTTTGCGTTTGCTTGGCAGAGGCTTGCGGGCTGTCAAAAAAGACCCCGCAGATTTGGAAGCCCGGCTCGATTGCCAATTGGGCGCATGGATGTCAATCATTGGGTCCAGTGCCGGTGTTCAAAAGGGCGCCAGTCACGGTATAGGACATATTTTGGGCGGCACGGCAGGGGTTCCGCATGGCTACACGTCTTGTGTCATGTTGCCTCATGTCTTGCGCTTTAATCAGAGCATCAACGGTGCACAGCAAAAGTTGGTCAGTGAAGCCTTGGGTGAGCCTCACAAGCCAGCCTGCGATGTTGTATCGGATTTGGTAGCTCAACTGGGACTGCCAAGCACCCTTCGGGAGGTGGGTGTCAAAGCGGACATGCTGGACTTGATTGCACAAAATTCAATGCACGACCGTTTAATCCACAGTAACCCTCGAAAAATACATGGACCCGAAGATGTTCGGCGTATTTTGGAAGCCGCTTGGTAGGCAGCAGCTGTGAAAACATTACACGCTAAGTCCTTGGTTTGGGCCATGTGCATTGGACAAGTAGGCAATCTGTTACCCCATGTGGTGGTGCCTGCTGTCATGGTTCAGTACCTCATGCCCTTGTGGGGAATGACAAATACCCAAGCCGGATTGCTTGCAGCAGCCTATGCCGCTGGCTATATGGTTGCGGTTCCCTTCTTAAGTGCTTTAACTGACCGTTTCGATGCAAGGCGCATTCTATTGATTGGCTCATTGTGCAGCGGGCTGAGCACGCTGGCCTTCGCATTGTTTGCCACAAGTTGGCTAACGGGCGTGATCATTTGGGGCTTGGCGGGCGCAAGCTTTGCTGGGGCCTACATGCCTGGCTTGCGTGCTTTGACTGATCGAATAGAAGCTGTAAACGCTTCGCGCAGCATTACTTTGTATACCGCCAGTTATTCATTGGGAGTAGGTTTTTCTTTTTTGGTATCGCAGCTCGTTGCCGATGCCTTTGGGTGGCGTTGGTCTTTTGGCGTGACAGGTCTGGGCCCATTGATCATGGCCTTTGTGGCTTGGCGAATGAATCCCGTATTGCCCATTCCAACAGGGGGTCACCTTTTGGATGTTCGCCCTGTCTTGCGAAATCGTCCTGCAATGGCCTATATCTTGAGCTATGGGACACATTGTTTTGAGTTGTACGGATTTAGAACCTGGCTTGTTGCGTTTTGGACCTTTGTCCTTTCACGCCATCAGGGCGGATCTTTGCCAGACGCCATGACTGTTAGTTTTGTGGCCTCCATATTGGCCATGCCGGCCAGCATCATTGGCAATGAATTGTCTTTGCGTTATGGGAGAGCGCGCGCCATTACCTGGATTCAGGTTATCTCAGCCCTCACTGCGTTGTCAGTGGGGTTGTTGTCAGGTGGTTCTGCATGGGTGCTGTTGGTTTTGATTCTTTTTTATGCCATTACAGTGCCAGCCGACTCTGGCTCACTGACTGCTGGAATGATGTCATTTGCGCAACCGCAGTTTAAGGGGCTGACCTTGGCCTTGCATTCCACAGTTGGGTTTGGGCTCTCAGCTCTGTCTGGTTGGCTGGTTGGGTTGGCGCTCGATTCTCAGGGCGGGATTCAAGAACCACAAGCCTGGATGGCTTCATTTGCAGTGCTGGCAGCAGGTGCAATGCTAGGGCCATTGGCTTTGAGGTTGTCAAGGAACTAATTAGGGCCTGGCTTTGTCAGGATGCTGGTCAAAAACAGCACCTTGCGCAAATAGCCCTTGAATCTGTTCGATTGAATAGCCTAATTGCTCCAAGATTTCTTTGGAGTGCTGCCCAAGCCAAGGTGCAGGCAAACGAATGGTGCTGAGTTCGCCGCTAGACTTAATGGGCAAACCCAAGGTTTTCATAGGGCCAATGATGGGATGGTCTATGTCATGCACCATCTTGCGGGCATGAATGTGCGGGTCGTTCATGATTTGTTCATAACCAAACACGGGTCCTCCTGGAACACCAGCAGCATCCATTTTTTCAACCCAATGGGCCGTAGATTCACGCATTAAAAGAGCTTCAATGTCGCGCTCTAATGCATCGGCGTTTTGAACACGCAATGTTTGTGTGAGGTACTTGGGATTGGCGGGCCAATCGGGTTGACCGATGACTTTTTCACAAAAAACAAGCCATAATTTTTGAGAGCCTGCGCCCACCGTCACATAACCATCTGCGCTTCGATAGGCTTGATAGGGCGCTGCACGCCGGTGCCTTGTGCCTGTTGCTGTGGGTATTTCACCTGATCCAAAAAACGCCCCAAATTCCCAAGCCGTCCAGGCCAGGCCAGCTTCTAACAATGAAGTTTCAAGGTACTGACCTTCGCCAAATCGGAATTTGCCAATCAAGGCGCCCAAAATACCTGAAAGCGCAGTGACGCCACTGGCGATGTCATTCATGGCGATGCCTACTTTGGCAGGGCGTCCACCTGGCTCGCCAGTCATTAGCATGATGCCTGACATGCCTTGCGCAATGATGTCAAAGCCACCCTTTTTGCCATAAGGCCCAGTTTGACCGAACCCTGACAAGGAGGCGTAAATGACACTGGGGTTAAGTGCCTTGACGGACTCGTAGCCTAAGCCCATTCGCTTGACCACGCCAGGTCTGAAGTTTTCTAAAACGATGTCTGCTTGTGATGCCAAGGCCAAAGCAACTTTCAAACCGTCAGGGTCTTTCAAATTCAATGCGAGGCTTTTTTTATTTCGGTTGAGTACGGCAAAGCAATAAGACTCGCCATTGATCTGAGGCTCAAAATTACGCGAAGAATCACCCTTGTCTGCGTTTTCAATTTTGATCACTTCTGCGCCCATGTCGCCCAAGACCATGGTGCAGTAGGGACCCGCTAAGACGTTGGTTAAATCTAGGACTCGAATGCCAGACAAGGGAAGGGCCATGTGTAACTCTTTTCAATGTGTGATTTAGAAACCTGTCTTAATTTCCTTTGAATACAGGTTTGCGTTTGGCCATGAAGGCTGTTCGACCCTCTTTGAAGTCTTCGCTGTTGAAGCATGCAGCAACCACTTTCTCGCACAAAGCGATGTCTTGCAATCTCTCGTCCTTCACGATTTCGCCTACGATGGTTTTGATTGAAGCCACAGTCATCGGCGCATTGGCCGAGATCGTTTCAGCGTATTGTTGAATATATTGTTCTAAGGCATCGGCTGCAACCATGCGGTTGATCAGGCCCATACTGAGCGCTTCTTGTGCAGAAAATTGTCTGGCAGTGAAGAAAATTTCTTGTGCAAAAGAGGGGCCGACCACGTCGACCAATTTGCGCACGCCGGCATATTCATAGCCCAAACCCAACTTGGCTGCTGGCACTGCAAACTTTGAATTATCACTGGCAATTCGAATGTCGCAGTTCAAGGCCACAGCGACACCGCCGCCAATGCAATAGCCATGGATCATGGCGATGGTCGGTTTATTGATGTTTTTGAGTGCTTGCATGCCCTTGGCGGAAATAGCATCGTAATGGACCGCGGCATTGGACGAATGGCGTTGATCTTCAAATTCGGAAATGTCGGCGCCAGAGACAAATGCTTTGCCACCAGCACCTTGAACAATGACCACGCGGATGTCTGGATCTGCAGTGAAATCTTCAGCGATGCACGCTAAACCTTCCCACATCTCTAGTGAGACCGCATTGTGTCGGGCGGGGTTGTTAAAGGTGAGCCACCCGACATGCTTGTCCTTGCGGGCGATCATCTTGTCTGTTTTTAAGAGGTTCATGTTAAATGAACACACCTTTCATGCCGCCCGCAGGATAGCGCGTTCCTGCGGCAACGCCTACTGGGAAAGCCTTGCCAAGCAACTCAAGTTCTTGACTTGAAAGCGATACTTTTAACGCACCCAGATTTTCGTCCACGCGCGCAATTTGCTTGGTGCCAGGAATGGCAATGATGTCGTCGCCTTGAGCTAGCAGCCATGCAAGCGCCAATTGACTGGGCGTGCAATTTTTTTGATTGGCCATATTGACGACGGCCGATACCAACTGCTGGTTGTGCTCAAAGTTACCAGGTTGAAAGCGTGGGTGATCTTTGCGTCGGTCGTTGCTGAAGTCTGAAGCATTTTTGACAGTGCCAGTTAGC
>CAIODE010000244.1 GCA_903856875.1 uncultured Burkholderiales bacterium | reverse complement strand
GGACTTTTTTCAGCCCCAATTAGGCTTTCTCAACAGGTAGGCTGGCTTCACGCCAAGCCTTTAGGCCGCCGGCCAAGGCCTGTGCGCGTTCATAGCCCAACTTTTGAGCTTGGGCAGCAGCGCGACTTGCGCGGCCGCCTACTTGGCAGACCAAAATCACAGGCAGGCTTTTGTTTTTAACCAGCAGGGGCAGCTGGGTCTCAAGCTCACCCAAAGGAATATTTTTGGAGCCCACGGCATGCCCTTGGGCAAATTCAGCAGGTTCGCAGACATCAATCAAAACCGCTTTTTCGCGGTTAATGAGCATCACGGCCTCGGAAGGTTCAACCCCACCCGCAGCGCCTTTGGTGATGGCTGGCCAAAATAAAGCCAAAGCGGAGGACGCCGCCACAGCAACCAACATCCAGTTTTCAATCAAAAAATTCACAAAAAACCCTTAAAAAGTTCATTTGCAGTCTATTTCAAGACTGCATGCCAGATTCGAATTCTAAAATGCTGACTGTAAACCCGTTTTTCTTTCTTGATTAAACCTTTCACCATGTACAAATTCGTTCTCATTCGCCACGGCGAGTCCACTTGGAATTTAGAAAATCGCTTCACTGGCTGGACCGACGTCGACCTCACACCCACTGGCATCGAGCAAGCCCTAGCGGCTGGACGCTTGCTGAAAGCGCAAGGATACGAATTTGACTTAGCCTATACCAGCCTGCTCAAACGCGCCATTCACACTTTGTGGCACACCCTAGATGCCATGGACAGACAGTGGCTGCCAGTGCACAACAATTGGCGCCTGAACGAACGCCATTACGGTGCCCTTCAAGGCCTGAACAAAGCCGAAACCGCTCAAAAGTTTGGCGATCAACAGGTTTTGGTCTGGCGCCGCAGCTATGACACCCCCCCTCCGGCCCTTGAAGCCACCGACCCCCGGTGTGAACGCGCCGACTTGCGCTACGCCAAACTGAAGGCGCAGGACATTCCCCTCACGGAATGCTTGAAAGACACTGTGGACCGCGTGATCCCTTTTTGGACTGAATCTATGGCGCCAGCCATCAAGGCGGGCAAACGCATTGTGGTGGCAGCACACGGCAACTCTATCCGGGCCTTGATCAAGTATTTGGACAATGTTTCCAACGAAGACATTGTGAACTTGAACATCCCCAATGGCATGCCTTTGGTGTACGAACTCGATGCCAATTTGAAACCCATCAAGCACTACTATTTGGGCGATGCAGAAGCAGCCGCCAAGGCCGCTGCCGCTGTGGCCAGCCAAGGCAGGGCTTGAATTAGCGGGCGGGCATTTCCTGAATTGCACAAAGACAATATTCAAGGTGTATATTGGCTAAAAGGAGACCCTTTGGGTCAATGAACATGGGACAGAAATTGAAAATTGTCGGTTGGCTTAGCGTAGGCGCTTTAGCAGGCGCCCTCACCACCATTTCCCTTCAAACCACGGCAAGGGGTGCCTTTGCACCCTTGCCGCTTGAAGAACTCCAGCAACTGGCCGCCGTTTTTGGCATGGTCAAAAGCGACTATGTCGAAACCGTGGATGAGAAAAAACTCATCACCGAAGCCATCTCTGGCATGGTCTCTAGCCTTGATCCTCACTCTCAGTACTTCGATAAAAAAAGCTTCAAAGAATTCAGCGAAGGTACCTCCGGTCGCTTTGTAGGCGTGGGCATTGAGATCACCCAAGAAGAAGGTATTGTCAAAGTCGTATCGCCCATTGAAGGCTCGCCTGCCGACCGTGCTGGGCTTAAAACCAATGACTTGATTACCAAAATTGACGATGCCTTTGTCAAAGGTTTGTCAATGAACGAAGCAGTTAAGCGCATGCGAGGTGAACCCAATACCAAAGTGGTTCTGACTGTGTTTCGCAGGGACGAAAGCCGTTCCTTCATGGTCACCATCGTCCGTGAAGAAATTAAAACCCAGTCCGTTAATGCCAAAGTGGTTGAACCAGGTTTTGGCTGGATTCGCGTTTCGACATTCCAAGAGAGAACAGTAGAAGATTTCTCCAAGAAGCTAGAAGACATGTTCAAACAAGACCCCAAGCTGAAAGGCTTGGTACTCGATTTACGCGCCGACCCAGGTGGCTTACTGGATGCATCCATTGCCGTGTCTGCAGCCTTCTTGCCCGAAAACGTCACAGTGGTATCCACCAGAGGCCAGCTTGAAGATAGTAAATTAATTTACAAGGCAGCTCCCGAGTTTTGGCGTCGCAGCGGTGAGCGCGACCCCATTCAACGCCTTACGCAAAACACCCAAGGGCAATTGAAAAAAATTCCCTTGGTTGTGTTGGTCAATGAAGGCTCCGCTTCAGCCAGTGAAATTGTGGCGGGTGCTTTGCAAGACCACAAGCGCGCTACCATCATGGGCAGCCAAACCTTTGGCAAAGCATCAGTTCAAACTGTTCGGCAATTGGGCCCTGACACGGCTTTGAAGCTCACCACAGCGCGGTACTACACGCCCAACGGCAAGTCGATTCAAGCCAAGGGTATCGTGCCCGATGTCATGCTCGATGAAACCGAAAACGGCAATGTGTTTGCAGCACTGCGCACGCGCGAAGCCGACTTGGAAAATCATTTGCTCAACAATCAGGAAGCCGAAAAGAAAAATGAAGAGCGCCAAAAAGCACGTGAAGAAGCCTTGAAGAAATTGGAAGCCGAAGCCAAGAAACCAGAATCCGAAAGACGGCCGCCCGAATTTGGATCTGCCAAAGACTTCCAATTGAACCAAGCCCTCAACCAACTGAAAGGCTTGCCTGTCAAAGTCAGTGCCACATTGGCTGAGCGCAAAGAAGAGAAAAAAGACAAGTAATCGCCCATGCGGGACGACCAACTTCTGCGATATTCACGTCACATTCTTTTAGATGAATGGGGTGTCGAGGGTCAGGAGCGAGTCTCTCTAGCGCATGCACTCATTGTGGGTGCAGGTGGCTTGGGCTCACCCGCTGCCCTTTACTTGGCCAGCGCAGGGGTTGGGCATATCAGTCTGATCGATCACGACCATGTCGATGTCACCAACCTCCAACGGCAAATAGCCCATTCTCAAGCCCGTGTGGGGCAACTCAAAGTCGCCTCGCTTCAGGCTGCCATGCAAGCCATCAATCCAGAGGTGAAAGTGAGTTGCTATTCGCAAAAAGCAGATGCGGCTTTGCTGGCTCTTTGCATGCCCAGCGTCGATGTGGTTTTGGACTGCACCGATAACTTTGAAACACGTCAACGCATCAATCAGGCATGCGCTCAGTTCGCCAAGCCCTTGGTGTCGGGCTCCGCATTGCGCTTTGATGGCCAGGTGGCGGTGTACGACACGCGCCAAGCCGACGCGCCCTGCTATGCCTGCGTGTTTCCTCCCTCCCAAAGCTTTGAAGAAGAACGCTGCGCCACCATGGGCGTGTTGGCACCCTTGGTGGGTGTGATCGGCAGCATGCAAGCCACCGAGGCACTTAAATTATTGAGCGGCATGGGCAGCAGCCTTCAAGGCAAGCTGATGATGTTCAACGCGCAGCACATGGAATGGCAAACAATGCGCACTGCCAGAAACTTCAAGTGCCCTGTGTGCAGTCAGTTTCGCAATGAGACATTGAGCTGAAATCACTTGATAGCTCACTGAACATTGCACTCCCTTATGAAATCTCTCCAAGCTTGGTTCCCATTTTTAAGATGGCCGCGATTAACACCTGCACTGTTTCGCCAAGAATGGACTGCTGGCTTTTCGGTGGCCTTGCTCATGGTGCCGCAGTCGGTGGCATACGCAGCATTGGCTGGCATGCCGTTGGTCACGGGTCTATATGCCGCGCTGCTTCCTGCCTTGGTGGGTGTGATGTGGGGCGGCTCTACGCGCCTGTCGATTGGCCCCTCTGCACTCACTTGCGTCCTGATTAGCGCCTCACTCACTGGCATGGCTGAGCCCAGCAGTGCACACTGGGTCAACTTGGCCATTTGGTTGGCCCTGATAGCAGGTGCTTTGCAATTGTTAATGGGCGTGCTTCGTTATGGTTGGCTCCTCAACCTCATCAGCTCGCCCGTCATGATGGGTTTTACACAAGCTGCAGGCCTCTTGATCATGGCTTCACAGTTACCAGCACTCACCGGTTGGCAAGCAGGCGGCACTTTTGAATGGACCGATGTCGGGTTTGGCGCGGCCAGTTTGGCAGCTTTGTTTTTAGCCAAAAAATGGGCGCCCAAATCACCCAGCATCATGTTGGTGGTAGCAGCCAGTGCTGTCGTGAGTTATGCCATCGGCTATTCGGCCCAGGGTGGCGCCGTCATCGGCGCTTTGCCAGCATCACTGCCAAGTCTTGGCTTGCCGCACCTGCTTACTTTGGAAGAACTGGCATTCTTGGCCGGCCCTGCCATGTTGATTGCGTTGGTCAGTTTTTTAGAGGCTGCCTCTTGCGCCAAAACAGAGAACCAAAAAGAAGGAACGGTTTGGCAAGAGAACCAAGATTTGATGGGCCAAGGCTTGGCCAAAATTGTGTCAGGCTTAAGCGGTAGTTTCGCCACCGGCACTTCGTTCTCTCGGTCAGCCATCAATTTGGCTTCAGGCGCCAAAACAGGCTGGGCTGTTGTGGGCACCACCTCGTTTGTCTTGCTGGCTGTTTTTGCATCGCCTGCTCTGTTCCATGTGCCTCGAGCGGTTTTGGCGGCCGTTGTGATCTTGGCGGTTTCCAGCCTCATACAACCCATGGCCTTTGTCAAATTGTGGCGAATTGCACGCATTGAGGCCCTGACTGCAGGCATGACTTTTGGCATCACACTTCTCAGCACACCGCGCATTTATTGGGGTGTTTTGGCGGGTGTTCTTCTGGGCTTGAGCCACTTTTTGCACACCCGATTGCACCCTCGCATCATCGAAGTAGGCTTGCATGAAGATGGCAGCCTGCGCGATCGTCACTTGTGGCACTTGCCGCCTCTTGCGCCCAATGTGTTCGCCATTCGGATGGATGCAGAGTTGGACTTTGCTGCTGCCAGCAGTTTTGAAAAATACATCACAGAAAAATTAAGCGATCAAGCTCAGATTCAGCATGTGTGTTTGTTTGCACAACCCATCAACCGCATTGATGCAACAGGGGTAGAAACACTTCAGCAAATCCACCAATATTTGCAGCGGAGGGACATTCAACTGCACATCAGTGGGATCAAGTTGCCGGTTGAAAACGCCCTCAAATTGGCAGGGGCCTTGGGCCTTGAAAGTCAAGTCACTTTATACCGAACTGACATTGAGGCTCTTCATGCCTTGCGGGCATTACAGGCCTTACCAGACGACATCTCTGGCATGTCCATTTAGAACACTTCAGATTCAGAGTTGAGGTGCTGTTCAAGCACCATGCACTCGCTCTTAAGCACTCACAATCCAACCCTCTAGGGGGTCAAATTCAGGCAAGCCATAAGGGCCACGTGAAGTACCCAGCTCATGTTGCTGATAGGCCCATGCTGCTTGCACCATGCAAAGCACCGCATCCAAAGAATCGCCGGAGCCATCTAGCAACAAACTGTCGTGCTGCGCGGCGCTAAGTTTCAAGCGCAAGCCCAAACTTGTTTGACCTAAATCGAGGGCATGAAGGATGTCTTTTCGGGCCAACCATCTGTCGGGCGTTTGTTTGGATTTGTCGTCGCTCTTGTAGCTGCGTTGTTTCACAATTTCTCTGGCCAACAAGCCAGGATAGGCCTCTAATGCCACTCGGCCTGGATGCCCCTCGCACATGCCTGGCAAAGTCCATTGCGCTTCACGCAACAAGGGAACGCCCGCGTGCATCATCCAAGCAACAGGTGGATTCACCCATTTCATCGAAGGACTAGAGCCAGCGGGCAAGTCAGTCGCACGGTGCGCAAATTTGGACCCAGCGGGCCTGCTGTCACAAAATTGTTTGAAAAATAGACGCAGTTCTTCGCGTGAATATGAAGCATAGAGGGTCATGCACTCTGGCCAGGTCAGGGGCCATTGCATGTATTCAACCCATTCGCGGGGCAAGCCAAAAGGCAAATCAAATGCACCGACACACTTCATTTGAACAGGAGCAGGCGCTTTGAGAAAATTATGAAAGTCGTCAAGCGTTTCAAATTTTTCCAAACGCTCTAGTTTCACAACGCCATGCTGCATGGCGCCGATTGCCACCACAATGGGTTTGCGCTTGTGAGGGCTGCTGGAAAAATCGCAGCCGATTAAACAAGTCTCAAGCACGCCCAATGATGGAAGCTGTGGCCATGAGTTCTTCGAGCAAAGCCAAAGACACCACACCCGATACGCTGTAAGGATCAAGCTCAGCGCGCTCGGAGTATTTCAACAAGATACTGGTGTTGACACGAGACACATCGACTTGACCCATGGTCCAACCACTGAAGCGTCGCTGCAAAATTTCTTCGTAATGCAAGAGAACAACTTGCTTGTGACGTGGGTCTTTTTGAATGTGCCCATAAAGTTCGCTCACGGCTTCACGGCCGCCTTCGATGGCCTGTAAAAAGATATCACCGCTGTAAACCAAAATGCCGGTAATGCCTGTGCTGGGATTGAATTGTCTAGATTGCGCCAAAATAGATTCAATGACTGTGGGCTCAGGGTCTACAACACGACTCGCATAAAGTAATCGAACCAACATGATCAGGCCTTTCTAGGAATTAACGCCAAGAACTCACGGCGCAAGTTGGCATCTTTTAAGAACACACCGCGCATGACGGAATTGATCATTTTGCTGTCCATGTCTTTGACGCCGCGCCAACCCATGCAGAAATGACTGGCTTCCATCACGATCGCCAAACCATCAGGTTGTGTTTTGCGCTGAATCAAATCAGCCAACTGCACAACCGCTTCTTCTTGAATTTGGGGGCGTCCCATGATCCATTCGGCCAGTCGGGCATATTTGGAAAGGCCAATGACGTTGGTGTGCTCGTTGGGCAAGACACCAATCCAGATTTGACCAATCACAGGGCAT
>CAIODE010000243.1 GCA_903856875.1 uncultured Burkholderiales bacterium | reverse complement strand
TGCAAAGAAAAGTCTTACACGCGGGTGTTCCTTGAAGACCCTGAAAAACGTTGGAAGAAAAAAGAAATCAACTAACAGCTCTTTGAAGTAGTAACTGAACCGGTTGAAATACTCAATCAAGGTTCTAGATTCAAGCGGCCGCCAGGTTGCCCGCGGCAACCGAAAGCCCGCCAGACGAGCAGATCCGATGATGAAATGCCCGGATATGGCAATGCGCAGCGAATAGGAGGCTACTGACCAGATCAGAGACGCCCATTGCATGCTCAATGAATATGCAAGCTTGTGAGTCGATGCATCGATCGCATCGGTAACGCTGGGGATATGACAGTAATCCTCAAAGAACCACTTCAATAGCATTTTTAATGCAAGCAAGGCGTCTGCCCAGAGCAGCAACTTCACACCTTTAATTTGGGTGATGGCCATCTCTTCAGGATTTTTTGCAAGCATTTTGCGCAGAAAAGCGGCGCCCTTACCTACGGGAATGGAACTTGCACCGCCCCACACTGGATGAAAAACTCCCAGTTGAAACAAGTCGCTGCTTCGGTCTTTAGACCGCTGGTCTACCAGCGCATAGGCCAGATACCAAAAATAGGGTGTGAGCACACAAAGCAGGGACCAGAGCATCAATCGAGGCAAACCTTGCGAGACTCCTTGGTACGACAGTAAGCACAAGACCAATTCAATGGCAATCAGTGAGAGAAAGGGCCGCCGTGCTAGCACTGACTGCTTGTGATGGCGTGCATACGCCAACAGGCCCCATGCGATGAATGAAAATCCAATCAAAGCCACATAGCTCAAAGCGGTGGGGGGCAGTTCACTAAACCCTTCATGTGCGGCAACCCCTCGGATGGCATCGTCGATAGATCCATGGGGAAATAAAAAGGCAACTGTGTATGTTGATACAAATAGGATGAGGCTTCGCCATTGGGGCCAATAGGCAAAAAAGGCCATTGCGGCCACATCGAACAAAGCCTCCTGCCAGGACAATGTCATCGTCAGCGCAGTAAAGGCAAAAGCCAGTAGCGTAAGTTTCCCGGTCGAGGTCTGAACCCAAGCAACCAAGGTCTGGTTCTCATCAATCGCCCAAGCAGATCGCATACCTGCACTACCCAAGCGAGCATCTTTTATCTTACTCACTGAGTTCACTTTCGTCGGATGCCTGGTTTCAGTTAGACCGAAACATGTGAGTCGATGAACAATTCAATTTCACTGAGAGAATCAATCAAATTGACATCAAAATCAAGGGCTGCAAAATCAATTCCAAACTCTTTCTCCAGATGCATCACAAACATCATCATCGAAAACGAGTCAAGTCTGCCACTCACAAAGAGTGAATCGTTGTCAGCCAGCGATTGGTCATCACTTTGCAGCTGGAGGATTTCGAGAAAATATTCTCTGATCTTTTGCTTGCGAATATTGTCCATCTAGGTACTTTCAATTTTGAGAAAATCAGTCAAAGCACGTCTGTCAACTTTGCCACTCGAATTCAATGGAATAATTTCTAAAGCAATGACCCGATTGGGAACCATGTACGGTGGCAGTTTCTGTTTAAGCGCTGCCGTCAATTCGGCATGGTCTATTGGCGATCCTGCAACAAAACCAACGATGCCCTTCGGCGCACCGTCGACTATAGGCCATGCCACGGTGCCAACCAGGTCTCGGCCTGAAACCTGACGCAATGCGGCATCGATTTCTTCCAATTCGATGCGGTATCCAGAGACTTTGATTTGGTTGTCTATGCGCCCTAGACAATGAAATACGCCTGAGGGGTCCCGAACAGCAAAGTCACCAGTCAGATACCAGCGCTTGCCGTTGAGCACCGGAAATTTTTGAGTGGTGAGCTGGGGCTGGCCAAGATAGCCTTGCGCCAATTGGACCCCGCCAATGGCCAATTCGCCGGTCATGCCGTCTGGAACCTCTGCACCCTCTGAATCCACAACAATGGCCTGGCATCCGCCAAAGGGGGTACCAATGGCGACAAAGTCTCGACCAGCCGTGATCGCCGCATCGCAGGAGAAAACCTGCGCCAGACAGAAGACGGTTGCCTCGGTGGGTCCATACAAATTGAAAATTTTCGTGTTCGGTGCAGCATCCTGCCACTGCAGTGCTGCCGTTTGCGGCAAGGCTTCACCGCCAAATACAGTAATTCGCAAGTCAGGCAAACAACCGTGTTGCAAGGCTTTGATTTGTTGCAACATGCCCGCCAGAGACGGAACAGAGTTCCACACTGTCAATTGTGCATTGCGGGCAAACTTGACTGCATTCATGACCAAGGTGGCGGGAAGGATATGAAGCGCTGCACCGGCCTGCCACGTAGCAAACATATTGTGCACAGAGAAGTCGAAACTCAGCTCGCAAGTCTCTAAGGCACGGTCTGTTGCCTGTAAGCCCAGTGTCTTGACAATGGTCTTCACGTAATTCTGCGCAGAACCTGCAGAAATCATCACGCCTTTGGGAACACCAGTTGTACCGGACGTAAAAATCAAATACGCTAGATCGTCTGCCGCAACCTGCACAGGTTCCGACAACTGACCGGTCAGTGGTTGGTCTATGTTATCTGCCGCCAGTATCTGGTCAGCACGAATCAGTATGGGTGGACAAGCGGCCAATACGGCATCGGTCAGCAATTTAGCGCCCTCTTCGTCTGCGATGATGGCGGTCAATTCGCAAGCAGCCAAAATAGCAAGAATCCTTTCCTGTGGAAGCTTTAACCCGATGGGGACATAGGCTGCGCCCGCCCAGCAAGCACCCAGCATGGCCACGCACGCATCAATTCCACGGGAGCCCAAAATTCCAACTTTGAGGGGCTTGACAGACCGCTCTTGCCAATCAGGCGACCGCGCCAATCGCTCGGCCAAATCTCTGGCACGGCATGCATACTGCTCATAACTCAGAGTCTGGTTCTTATGAGCTATGGCAGTTGCGTGCGGTGTTACGCGGCTATGAAGCCATACAGCTGAGGCTAAATTGAAATTATCAGCCATTTCAGGATACTGGATGGGAAGACCCCATCAGCCAAATTAGGGAACTGGAGGGAGGGCAGCGTTCAAGAAAATTAATAAAGTATAGGGTTGGAAAGCCAGAGATCTAGTCCTTGAGGACCTCCAACTACGACAGCAATGTCGACCACAAAAGGGCTTGAATAATTGTCGCCATTTGCGCTCGCACCCCAAGGATTGTAGACATAAACGGTCGTGTTGTTTGGATCACTGGGCGCATAGTCAAATACTGCCATAGCATGACCGCCTACAAAAGTCTGCTTACCGGATTTGTCAAAAGCATCACGGTCGCAGCCAATCCATGCAATTCCACCTGCATTCAATACTGCCATGATTTCCTTGGCAGCAGCATCAACCTTAGCTTTCGATTTA
>CAIODE010000242.1 GCA_903856875.1 uncultured Burkholderiales bacterium | reverse complement strand
TGTACTTTCGCTAGATTTTGGTCAAGAGCGAATCGACAGTGCTGCGCAGGGCTTCAATGCCCAGGCCTTCTGCAATATTGACATCACCGCATTGGCTGAACATGGGGTTGATGAGCCAGGGGTCAATGCCCAACAATTTGCCAAAGCGTTTGGCCACTTCTTCATAGCTCTGGAAATGCACGGTTTTGCGACGCACACTCCATCCTCCATGCAAGGGCGGTAACAAGTGCTGCTCATGCAACTCCTCCAAAATACCGGGCGCGCCAGCCGACAAATCATTGTTCAGCAAAATGGTGCAAGGGTCGAAATCTTTCAAACCCAAGCGGTGCTTGCTGCGAATGACAGGCTCTAAGGTGACTTGCTCGCCACCGGGTAATTCAATGAGTGTGGCTTCTTTAATTTCGGGGTTGATGGAGCCAATGCGCACATTGAGACCCGCCATGTGAAAGATGCGCTGCAACTGAACCACATTGCTCAAATAAAAAGTGTTGCGCGTGTGGTTCTCAGGAATGATGAGCAGGTTCTTGGCTTCGGGGCAAATTTTTTCAATGGCCGCTTGGGCTGCTTGCACGGCCAAAGGCAACATCTCTGTTGACAAATTGTTCCAGCCCCCAGGAAACAAATTGGTATCGACGGGGGCCAACTTGAAACCCGCATTGCGAATGTCCACCGAGGTGTAAATGGGCGGCGTGTGCTCCATCCACTCCAGTCTGAACCAGCGCTCAATGGCGGGCATGGAATCAAGAACCCTTTGCTCAAGTTCGTTGATGGGGCCATTCAAGGCCGTGACTAAATGCGGAACCATAGGGGGCCTTTTAATTTTTAATTTCTAACTTCACCGTCGCCCAGTACCACGTACTTGAGCGAAGTGAGTCCTTCAATGCCGACCGGTCCACGGGCATGAAATTTATCGGTAGAGATGCCAATTTCTGCACCTAAACCAAATTCAAAACCATCTGCAAATCGGGTGCTGGCATTGACCAGCACGCTGGCTGAATCGACTTCGCGCAAGAAGCGCTGTGCATGCATGTGATTGCGCGTGAGGATGGCATCGGTGTGATGGCTTGAGTAATGGTTGATGTGAGCAATGGCTTGGTCCAAACTCTCCACCACTTTGATGCTGATGATGGGTGCCAGATATTCTTCAAACCAATCTTGCTCGGTGGCATCTAACAACTTGGCGCCAGTGACTTGCGACAAAATGACTTTGGCCTTGGGGCAGCAACGCATTTCAACGCCTTTGTCTGCATAGACCTTGCCAATCAGTGGCAAAAATTCTGCGGCCACAGCTTGTGCCACCAGCAAGCCTTCGCTGGCATTGCAAGGGCTGTACTTTTGAGTTTTCGCGTTGTCGGCCACCTTCACGGCCATGGCCACATCACAGGGGTGGTCAATGTAGGTGTGGCAATTGCCATCAAGGTGTTTGATGACGGGCACTTTGGCCTCACGACTGACGCGCTCAATGAGTCCCTTGCCGCCACGAGGAATGATGACATCGACATACTCTGGCATGGCAATGAGTTGCCCCACCGCCTCTCGATCGGTGGTTTGCACCAATTGCACGGCATGGGCCGGCAAGCCCGACTCTTGCAAGGCTTGTTGAACCAAAAGGGCCAAGGCTTTGTTGGAATCGATGGCTTCGGATCCGCCTCGCAAAATACAAGCGTTGCCACTTTTGATCGACAAGCTGGCCGCTTCAATGGTGACATTGGGACGACTTTCGAAAATCATGCCAAACACACCTAGCGGCACGCGCATTTGACCCACGCGAATGCCGCTGGGCTGTTGTTTCATGCCCAAGATTTCACCAATGACATCGGGCATGGCTGCCAATTGTTCACAGCCTTCGGCGCAGGTGGCCAGTATTTGGGGGGTGAGGCGCAAACGGTCGACCATGGGCACCGCCAATCCAGCGGCTTGGGCACGCGCCAAATCTTTGGCGTTGTCAATTTGGAGTGCTTCTGTGTTTTCGCGCAGCAAAGCAGCCAGGCGTTTCAAAGCACTGTTTTTGGTGGCAGTCGATGCCTTGGCCATGGCGGCAGAGGCCACTTTGGCTTGCTGCCCCAAAATTTGCATCGGGGTCTGCAAAGTTGTTTGCGAATTTGCGTTCATGACTCTATTTTCGCACTCTTAGGCTCAAACGGGGAATTGACCTTCCCAATTCTCTACTTCAGGCAGTCCCAAACAGTCGTTGTACTCTTTGGCGCTGAGCTGCCTAGGCTTGGCCGCCAGCGTGTGGCCGTCTTTTTGCAAATGCTGCAGCGCCTCGCGCATGGCAAAACCTACAGCGTTGCGCAAAAGTGCCGGATAAATGGCCAAGGCCACCCCGTGCAGGTGAAGCTGAGAAGCAGGCAACCCCAACAAAGGTCCACCTGCATCGATGTTGACGGTACAAGGAATGCTGAGTGATTCGGCAATGCGCTGAAGGTCGTCTAGCAAACCGTCATGCGCCTTCAACTCCACAAAAACTGCGTCTGCGCCGGCCTTTTGAAAAGCCTGTGCGCGTTGAATACCCGCTGCCAAGCCCTCGGCACCCACACTGTCTGTTCGGGCAATGATCATGAATTGATCGTCTTTGCGTGCTGCTACGGCCGCTTCAATTTTGGCCACGGCTTCTCGAAAGGGCAACACACTTCGATCGCCAGGCAGTTGTGCGCAGCGCTTGGGTGAAATTTGGTCTTCCATGTGAATGGCGGCCACGCCTGCTGCTTCAAACTCTTCAATGGTGCGCCTCACGCCCACCACATTGCCGTAGCCCGTGTCGGCATCGCAAATGAGCGGCAGGTTGACACAAGAGGCCACACGCCTGGCGTGACCCGCCATCAGGGACAAATCAATGAGGCCCACGTCGGGCCGTCCCAGCAAGGACGCTGACACGCCATTGCCCGTCATGTAAACGGCTTCGTAGCCCTGCTGCTGCACCATGCGCGCGCCATAACCATCGAAAACGCCTGGCG
>CAIODE010000241.1 GCA_903856875.1 uncultured Burkholderiales bacterium | reverse complement strand
TGCAGCCAATTGCAATGCCACAAGCCCTTGAATGCGAAGGTGTGAGTGCCAGGTGCTTTGAAACAATCGACTTCTGGCAAGGGCGGCGGCGCACTGCCTTCAGCGCCCATCCATGCAAACAAAATGCCGCTGCGTTCTTGGACGGGGTAATTGCGCTGCTTGATGCGGGAGCACAAAACGCTGCCTTTGGGCTCGGCAGGTGTTTCTAGGCACTGACCTGTGACGTCAAATTTCCAACCATGAAAGGGGCAGCGAAGGCCATCGCCTTCATTGCGGCCGTAGGCCAGGTCGGCCCCTCGGTGCGGACAGTCGCGGTCTAGTAAACCAAATTCGCCTTGTGCGTTTTTGAACAAGACCAAATCCTGCCCTAGCAACTTGACTGCCTTGACAGGTCGTATGCCCATGCGAGGATCTAGTGCAGGATTGAACTCGTCCAGCAAGGCCACTGGGTGCCAGTAATGGCGCATGACTTGTCCGCAAGGGGTGCCTGGGCCAATGCGCGTGACGCGCTCATTTTGTTCTGCTCTCATCAAATCACTTTAACGCAAAATGCTCGGAAAGAAAATGATTTAAGCTTCGAGCCAGTTCATTTCTGGTTCAAGCGCAAAAGATGCAAGGCCACTTCTTGAAGCAAAGCATGAATTCTGAAAATCTTTTGTTTGTTTACGGCACCTTGCTGTCGGGCCTGAGTAACCACCATCACATGGCAGGTGCTACTTGTTTAGGCGAAGCCCATACTCAAGCAGCCTTGTTTGACATGGGCGAATATCCGGCGCTCAGTGTGCAGGGTGCGTGGGCGCAAACTCTGGGACCTGTGCGGGGCGAGTTGTACCAAATTGAGCCAGCGCAATGGCAAGGTTTGGACGACTTAGAAGAAGTGGACCCTGATTCAATTGAAAACTCAATGTACTTGCGTGTGCCAATTGAGGTGCAATGGCAACACCCTGAAGGGCCGCAAACTGTGTCTTCGCAAGTCTATGTGTACAACTGGTCTTTGGCGGGTCGGCCGCGCATTGAACATGGCGACTTTCGCCGCCATTGCTTAAAGCGTTGAGAGTGTTGATTCTGTGAGCACCAATTCACCGCGCAATGAATGCGACAAGGCGGTGTCAATTCTCACATCGACCATCTGACCCACCAAGCGCATGCCGTTGGGGCCGGCTGGAAAGTTGACCACGCGGTTGCACTCGGTGCGGCCCGCCATTTCAGTGGCATCTTTGCGTGCTGGGCGTTCCACCAAAATGCGTTGGACGGTGTTCAGGCGACTGTCGCCGATCAGTTTCACATTGGCCTCGATGGTGGCCTGCAAATGGTGCAAGCGTTTGAGCTTTACAGCGTGCGGGGTTTCATCGAGCAAGTTGGCCGCTGGGGTGCCAGGACGAGGGCTGAAGATGAAGCTGAAACTGGTGTCATAACCCACGTCATCAATGAGCTTCATCATCTTGTCAAAGTCTGCGTCGGTCTCGCCAGGGAAACCCACAATGAAATCGCTGCTCATGGCCATGTCGGGCCGAATGGCGCGCAATTTCCGAATGGTGCTTTTGTATTCCATCGCGGTGTAGCCGC
>CAIODE010000240.1 GCA_903856875.1 uncultured Burkholderiales bacterium | reverse complement strand
GAAAATAAACCAAGGTCGGCAAACCTTGCGTGTCGGATCTCAAGCTGGGCGCAAACAGTCTGGCTTGCACCATTTGGCCGTCTCGCATGGGTATTTGCAAGTCTTCGACACGCGCCAATCGCGGCTCTGGCAAGTCCAAGATGCTGGCCGACATTTCATAAAACAAGCGGGCTTGCTGCACATTCAACATCGACATCGGCGGTCGCCCTGCCCGCTGGATGTTTGCCAACACCAAGCGCATGGTATCGGTCAGTCGACTGTGGGGGTTGCGCTGAGAACTCATGGTGACTTATTTATCGCCAATGTGACTGATTGAGGGTTGTAGAGGCTGACTTCAAGCACAGCATGCATTAGAGTTGTGATCAATCGTACCGCATCAACAGAACCTATTATGGCCTTCATCAATTACGTCACTCAAATTCAAATCGATTTCGGCGCTATTCAGCTTTTAAAGCAAGAGTGCGAACGGGTCGGCATTCACAAGCCTCTCATCGTCACTGACCAAGGGGTCAAGGCGGCAGGCGTTTTGCAGAAGGCATTGGATGCGCTATCAGGCGTTCAAGTGGCGGTGTTTGATCAAACCCCCTCCAACCCAACTGAGGCTGCAGTCAGGGCAGCCAGTGAGGTCTACAAGGCCAATGGCTGCGATGGCTTAATTGCCGTTGGCGGCGGATCCTCCATTGACTGCGCCAAATGCGTGTCTATTGCAGTGTCACACGAAGGACCGCTCAAAACATACGCCACCATTGAGGGCGGCTCGCTCAAAATAACCGACCGTGTGGCCCCCATCATTGCTGTTCCCACTACCAGTGGCACAGGCAGTGAAGTGGCGCGTGGCGCCATTTTGATTGTGGACGATGGCCGCAAATTGGGCTTTCATTCATGGTTCATCGTGCCCAAGGCAGCCATTTGCGATCCCGAGTTGACTTTCGGATTGCCCCCCATGCTCACTGCTGCCACTGGCATGGACGCCATTGCCCATTGCATGGAAACCTTCATGGCGGCCCCATTCAATCCGCCCGCAGATGGCATCGGCTTGGATGGCCTGCAACGCGCATGGGCACACATTGAACGCGCCACTCAAAATGGCCAAGACAAAGAAGCCCGCATGAACCTCATGAGTGCCTCCATGCAAGGCGCAATGGCTTTTCAAAAAGGTTTGGGCTGCGTTCACTCCTTGAGTCACAGCTTAGGCGGCGTCAACCCCAAGCTGCACCATGGCACTTTGAATGCCATGTTCTTACCTGCAGTGGTTAAGTTCAATGCCAGCGCAGAGTCGGTACAAAAGGAAAATCGTTTAAATCGCATGGCGCAAGTCATGGGGCTGAGTTCGGGTTCTGACATTCCACAAGCCATTCAAGATATGAGCGCTCGATTGGGATTACCAACGGGTCTGGCGGCCATGGGGGTTACTGCGTCGATGTTTGACGCCGTCATCCATGGTGCCATGGCCGATCATTGCCATAAAACCAATCCGCGCATCGCCACTCCCGAAGAATATCGAGACATGTTGGCAAGCTCTATGTAATCAGAGGTCTTGAACCAGAGACATTTGGGGCTGATGAATCCAAGCAGCAAACTCATCCGCCATCTGCTGACTGGCCGATACGGCAGCTTGCCAAACTTTCACACGAGATTTCAAATCTTGGCCGTAGGTTGAAAAGTCTTTTCGGTCTGGTAGCTTGCCGTTGGGCAATGTTTTAACCCAATCTGGATTGGGCGCCAATACCACCGTATTGTCTAAAAATGCCGTGGCCTTATGACGCCATTTCAAGCTTTTGTCCAGCCAACCAGGCACCACAGATTTTTGAAAATGCGGGTACAAAACAAGCCCCGGTTGTTGGAGAGGTGCAATGCTGGTTTTCCAATCAAGGTGCAAGTGGTAATCCGTGATGCCGCCATCCCAATAAGCGCCTGAGGGTGCGCCTTCAATGTCGTGCACAGACTTCAACACGAATGGAATGGCGCAGCTGGCTTGCAGGACATCCATGAAATTGCCAGGTGTCAATGCCAAGTGACGGGTTGGATAATCTTGCGTACCAAAAGGCAAAGCGCCAGACGAAGAAAATACAACACGCTCAAGCCACGCGCCCATGGCCTTGCGATGGATGACATTGCTTAAAAATGCAGCGCCATAACCCAGCGGACTGAGTACAGCATGTTCGCGTTTTAGCAAGCCTTTGCCGCGCGATGTGAGCACATGAAGTCGAAAGCGTGGATGCGTCAGCAATGACTCAATGCATCCACCGTAAAACACATCCAAATTCTCTCGAAATGAATCGCTGACTTGCTGGGCGCTTGGAAACTTTTCACCTGGCTTCAGCGCGTAATGCTGGTTGATGTAATCTTTTTCAAGTCTCAGAAGACCTGCTTGGCTGTTAGGCATGCAAGCAGTGGCCATGCGCCATGCGCCAATCGACGCGCCCACCAAATCGACCGATTGCTGACTTGTTGGCAACCATTCGTTGAAAATAAAAAGATCAATGGGTCCTAGAACTAAGCCTTTGGGTCCTCCTGCGGCAGCGGGTATGACGCCAATGTCCCCAGCACTTAAACCATACCGAGACAAATGCTTCTTAGCGTGTGGGCCCGCGTAAATGCAAAGGGCTTTCACAGCTCAAGCCTTGTTTTGGAGCTTGGCAAATGCAGAGGCCATGGCACTTTGCCCTGCGTTAACAGATTGCGCAGGTCCTTGTGAACGGTGCGCTTGTTGCCCCTGGCGAGGACCCCCTTCAAAACGATTTTCTCTGGTGCGCTGCGCATAGGCAGGAGCGGCGTCGTTCAGTTTCATGGTGAGGCCAATGCGTTTGCGCGCCACATCCACCTCGGTCACTTTCACTTTCACAATGTCGCCTGTCTTCACAATTTCACGCGCATCCGTGATGAATTTGTTGCTAAGTTGGCTGACGTGAACCAAGCCGTCTTGGTGAACACCCAAATCTACAAAGGCACCAAAGGCAGCCACGTTGCTGACTGTGCCTTCTAGGATCATGCCTTCCTTCAAGTCACGGATGTCATCGACGCCATCGTTGAACCTAGCCACTTTGAAATCTGGTCGAGGATCGCGGCCAGGCTTTTCAAGTTCTACCAGAATGTCTTTGACAGTAATGACACCAAACTTCTCGTTGGCAAACAATTCAGGTCGCAATGTTTTGAGCATGTCAGCCCTGCCCATGACATTCTCTACAGGCTGCGCCACTTTGGCCATGATGGCCTCCACCACAGGGTAGGTTTCGGGGTGAACACCCGTCATATCGAGGGGGTTGTCGCCACCCCGAATGCGCAAGAAACCAGCACTTTGCTCGAAAGTTTTAGCGCCAAGGCCCGTCACTTTCAACAAATCTTGACGGTTCTTGAAAGCGCCATTGGCCTCCCGCCAGCGCACCACTGACTTGGCCACACCACCCGACAAACCAGAAACACGAGACAACAAAGGGACGCTGGCCGTGTTCAGATCGACACCCACCGCATTCACGCAGTCTTCCACCACGGCTTCTAGGGTGCGCGCCAACTCGGTTTGGTTGACGTCGTGCTGATACTGACCCACGCCAATGGATTTAGGATCAATTTTGACAAGCTCCGCTAAAGGATCTTGCAAGCGCCTTGCTATGCTGGCGGCGCCGCGCAAACTCACATCGACTTCGGGCATCTCTTGGCTGGCAAATTCACTGGCTGAGTAAACAGAAGCGCCTGCTTCACTCACCACCACTTTTTGAATGTCTGGGCCGTCAGGAGAAGTGAGCTGCTTGATGAGGTCAGCCGCCAACTTGTCAGTTTCTCGGCTGGCAGTGCCATTGCCAATGGCGATCAAATTGACGCCATGTTTTTGACTCAGCTTGAGCAAGGTGTGCAGGGACCCGTCCCAGTCACGTCTAGGCTCATGAGGGTATACGGTGGCAGTTTCAACCAGTTTGCCAGTGGTATCCACCACAGCCACTTTCACGCCTGTGCGAATACCAGGGTCAAGCCCCAAAACCACACGAGGCCCTGCAGGCGCTGCAAGCAATAAATCCCGCAAATTGTCAGCAAAGACTTTGATGGCCACCTTTTCTGCGTCTTCGCGCAATCGCGTAAAAAGATCACGCTCTAAAGACAAACTCAGTTTGACACGCCAAGTCCATAAAACGGTTTTGCGAATGAGGTCGTCAGAGGGTCTGGCACTGTGCGACCATTTGAGGTGCAATGCAATACGGCCTTCGGCCAAAGCGCTGGCAGCTTGGGCAGCTGCACTTGCATTTAAAGGCCCGTCAGTCGCATTGCGTACTTCTGATTCTGGCAAGGAAAGCTTGGCATCCAAGAAGGCCAAGGAGCGACCTCGAAACACGGCCAATGCTCGGTGTGACGGCACTCGGCCAATGGGCTCGCTGTAATCAAAATAATCTCTGAACTTAGCAACTTCCGCTTGGTTTTCATCTTTGCCAGAGGCCAGTTGGCTTGTTAAAAGGCCCTCTTTCCAAAGCCACTCGCGCAAAGCCTGTATGAGAGATGCGTCTTCTGCCCATCGCTCCGACAAGATATCTCGCACGCCATCCAGTACAGCAGCCACTGTTGAAAAGTCTGCACCTTCAATGGCGTCAGCAGGTTTCAAAAAAGCTTGCGCTTCGTCTTG
>CAIODE010000239.1 GCA_903856875.1 uncultured Burkholderiales bacterium | reverse complement strand
TTGGAAGAGGGCGTTCGCACGACTTTCGAATTGGCATCGGGTGTAGCTTTTGGTGATCGCAACCCCGACATGCAGCAATGGGTAGCACGCAAGTTGCTGGCCCAGTTGGGTGCAGCACAAGAACACTACGTGCCTGGCGATGTGGTGCAATTTCCCACACCAGACGGCCATGGCACTTATGCAGGCGCTGTGATGCAAGTAGCCGATGATGGCGCAGTCTTGTTTGACTTCAATCACCCCTTGGCGGGTCATCCTGTCACGTTTGAAGTTCATGTGATTGGTATTTTATAAATCGACTTCAAGCAGATGAAAGCAAATATGGGCGTACAAGAAATTTTGTTGGCAGAACCTCGTGGCTTTTGTGCGGGCGTTGATCGTGCCATCGACATTGTGGAAGCGGCCATTGCCAAATTTGGCAGGCCTATTTATGTACGCCATGAAATTGTGCACAACACCTACGTGGTGAACGACCTCAAAACCAAAGGAGCCATCTTCATTGAAGAGTTAAGCGACGTTCCGCCAGGCGCCACCTTGGTGTTCAGTGCGCATGGTGTGAGCAAGGCTGTGCAGGCCGAAGCAGAAGCGCGCGGTTTCACCATTTTTGATGCCACCTGCCCCTTGGTGACCAAAGTGCACGTGGAAGTGGCCAAGCTTCACAAAGAAGGCTACGAGTTCATCATGATTGGGCACAAAGGCCACCCTGAAGTAGAAGGCACCATGGGCCAATTGCCCAACGGCATTCATTTGGTAGAAGACTCGGACGATGTGCTCAAGGTTCAACCGAAACAGACAGAACTCTTGGCTGTCGTCACGCAAACCACTTTGAGCGTGGACGATGCAGCAGAAATTTTGTTGGCAGTGAAGAAGCGCTTTCCCAGTGTGCGTGAACCCAAGCAACAAGACATTTGCTACGCCACTCAAAACCGCCAAGATGCCGTCAAACTCATGAGCCCCCAAGTCGATGTGTTGGTCGTGGTGGGCAGTCCCACCAGTTCCAACAGCAACCGCCTGCGTGAATTGGGCAACCGCTTGGGCGCTGACAGTTACATGATTGACAGTGCTGACGAGCTTCAAAATGAATGGTTTGAAGGCAAACACCGCGTGGGGCTCACTGCGGGCGCTTCTGCGCCTGAAGTGTTGGTTCAAGATGTCATCACCCGATTGCGCGCCTTGGGCGCCACCTCCATTCGCAAATTGGACGGCGTGACTGAGACCATCAAATTCCCCTTGCCTAAGGGACTAAAATTAGACGATGGCCATTGATTTTTTGGCCGCATAACTTTTATACACATGCTAGACATTCTCTTGCTCCGCAAAGACCTAGACGCTGCCGTAGCGCGTTTAGAAACACGTAAAAACCCACAAGCATTTTTGAATGTGGAAAAGTTTCGTGCTTTAGAAACAGAGCGCAAAACTTTGCAAACGCGCACCGAAGAATTGCAAAGCCAGCGTAACAGCTTGTCCAAACAAATCGGCATGTTGAAGGCCAAAGGTGAAAGCACCGATCAGGTGATGGCCGATGTGGCCAGCATCAAAACAGAACTAGATGCATCTGCATTGCGTTTAGATGCGTTGCAAGCGGAAATTCAAGACATGCTGTTGGCTGTGCCCAACTTGCCACACGAAAGCGTGCCAGTGGGTGCCGATGAACATGGCAACGTAGAAGTGCGTAATTGGAGCGTGGACGGCAAAGGCCCCAAGACGTTTGACTTTGAAGTGCGCGACCACGTCGACATAGGTGAAAAGCTTGGCCTAGACTTTGACATCGGCATCAAGTTGTCTGGTGCGCGTTTCACATTCATGCGCGGTCAAATTGCCCGCATGCACCGCGCACTGGCGCAGTTCATGTTAGACACGCAAACACAAGAACACGGCTACACCGAGTGCTACACGCCGTATATTGTTAACGCAGACACTTTGCGAGGCACCGGCCAGTTGCCTAAGTTTGAGGGCGATTTGTTTGCTGCCAAAAAGGGTGGCCAAGATTCTGAAGAAGGCGCAGAAAGCCAAGCGCTTTATTTAATTCCCACCTCAGAGGTCACCTTGACCAATGTGGTTCGTGACGAAATTTTGGGAGAGTCAGATTTGCCAATGAAGCTCACAGCCCATACGCCTTGCTTCCGCTCAGAAGCGGGCAGTGCAGGACGTGACACACGCGGTCTTATTCGCCAGCACCAGTTTGACAAAGTTGAAATGGTGCAAATTGTTCATCCAGAGAAAAGCTACGAAGCACTGGAAGAAATGACCGGCCACGCAGAAGCTATTTTGCAAAAGCTGGGCTTGCCTTATCGCGTCATGTTGTTGTGCTCTGGTGACATGGGCTTTGGCGCTTCCAAAACATATGACTTGGAAGTGTGGGTACCTGCACAGGAAACCTACCGTGAGATCAGTTCTTGTTCTAACTGCGAGGCTTTCCAAGCCCGTCGTTTGCAAGCTCGATTTAAAAATGCGCAGGGCAAGAATGAGCTGGTGCACACTTTGAATGGTTCTGGTTTGGCTGTCGGCCGTGCGTTGGTGGCTGTGCTGGAAAATTATCAAAATGCAGATGGCTCTGTAACGGTGCCTGAAGTGTTGCGACCTTATATGGGTGGCATGACAGAATTGCGCGCTGAAGTTTTGTAAATAGGCGCGCTGATAGAATTTGCGGCAGTGACCAGCCGCAATGTTGAATGCAGGAGAAGTGGCAGAGTGGTCGAATGTACCTGACTCGAAATCAGGCGTGGTGGCAACATCACCGTGGGTTCGAATCCCACCTTCTCCGCCAATGAAAATGATGGTCTTTTGCTCAAAAAAAAGCAGAAGGCTTTTTTTGTTTTTTGGTGTCATGTAGCCACCATGTAGCCATCGGTACATGGTTTTGTACCGTGTAGCCAGCACCACCAGACAAGAAAAACCCAGCGGGTCAGGTCGGGTTATGTTGTGGTGGCCGGTCACGGCGGCCCTGCGGTCTATCAACAGGGGGGGGGAGGGGGTAACGTACTTTCTCCAGCATTTGTGGTGCTACCCACCCACATAAGAAGCTAATTTACAAATAAATCAGTCAAATCGACATCCAGTTGGTTTGCAAGTTTGAGAAGAACTTCAATTGATGGGTTTGTAACAGCCCTTTCAATCTTGCTCACAACCGT
>CAIODE010000238.1 GCA_903856875.1 uncultured Burkholderiales bacterium | reverse complement strand
GGGAATTGCTTGAATTTCAAAGTTTTTGACAAACTTTCGGCTTCTCGGCGGCATCCCAAGAGCACTGCGAGTGCTGCAGAGTCGAAATCAGTCAGCTGTCCGGCTTGGATTTCGACCTCTGTATCTGGACTGTTGCGGATTTGCGCCTGCAACTTGGCCAAGCAAGCCGCTGCATTGCTGTGGCGCAAATCAGGGGGCAAAATTAAGAGGGCTGCGGACATGCAAGGGCGCCGAATTAGGCTTTTTTAGCATTCGATTTATTTCGATCAGACAAGCTCTTGATCAAGCCATCCACGCCACCCGCATTGATTTCTTTAGAAAATTGCGAGCGGTAGTTTTCAACCAACCAAATGCCCAAGACATTGAGGTCAAAAATTTTCCAGCCTGCACCTTCTCCTGGTGTTTTTTCAAGGCGGTAGTCAAGTTGAATAGGCTCACCTTTGCCTCTGATCTCGGTTTGAACCACCAGATTTTTGTCATCTGTGGCTCCGCGCAAAGGCTTGATCTCAATGGACTGGTCATTGATTTGGCTGAGTGCGCCGGAATAGGTTCGAATGAGCAACAACTTGAACTCTTCTTGCAAGCGGTCTTGCTGCTCTGGCGTGGCCTTGCGCCATCCTGGTCCTGTGGCCAGCGCGGTCATGCGGCGAAAATTGACATGCTGCATCAACTTGCCATCGACCAATTGCATGATTTTGTTGATGTCGCCACCCTTGATGCTTTTGTCGGAGCGAACGGCATCCAAAGTTTCATTGGAAATGCGTTTTATAAAGGCGTCGGGTGCCTCGTCGGCTGCCAAAACGGAAGCTGGACTTAAAGAGAAGCCCAATGCCCAGATTAGGGGCCATAAAAAAGTGAAAAATTTGCGATTCATAGGATGAGATCATAAAGAGCGTTTAACTCTTTAACGCGCGAACTGCGAAAAAGTTGATTAAACCACCAAGCGCAAAGCTTCATCGACCCAAGGCTTTTAGGGCTAGGGCGTTTTGGGCAGTGGCTCCTGAATGACAGTTCCGCTGGGTCGGTTGGGGGCAACCATGGGCGCCGGCTGATCAGGATCTTCAAAGTCATCTACCATGGGCGGATTGCCGTCGTAAATGTCGTTCAAGCGCTTTTGCAAATAGGCGTCTCTGGTAAAGGTGTACGGATCCAAAGAAGCTTGCTTGACAGCATCAGACAAGGACAAATAGCGTTCGCGCTTGTCGGTCAGGCGCAATAAGGTAAGCGTATTTCTTGCGGCATTGTCTGCCAGCTGTTGATTCACATCGGTCTTGTAATCTATCAACAGGCCAAAGCTGTCTCGAACAGTGGAAGGACCAAAAAATGGGAGAACCACATAGGGGCCCGAAGAAACACCCCAAAAAGCCATTGTTTGGCCAAAGTCTTCCTTGTGTTTGTCAATTTTCAATTCGGTGGCCCAGTCAATGATGCCTCCTACGCCCAACGTGGTGTTGATGCCCACGCGCATGGCACTTTTGGATGCGGCTTCTATTTTCAATTGCGCCAGGCTATTGAAGAACGACATCACATCACTTTGATTGCTGAAAAAATTGCTAATGCCTTTGCGAACCACTGTGGGCAAGACTTCGCCATAAAAAACCGCAACAGGACGCAGCACCAAATCATCGGCCACATCGTTGAAGGCTGTTACTTTTCGATTGAGGGGCTCTAGGGGATCCGTTGGATCCGGGCCTTTCAATGAAGCGCATCCTTGCAACAGCCATGTTGCCGCAATCAAAAAACCGAGGCGCAAGCACCAGCAAACTTTCATTATTTGCTTCCTGTCGAGGGGGCTGCAGGATCCGCCGCTTTGCTGTACAAAAATTGGCTGATTAAATTTTCCAAGACCACAGCCGATTGGGTGGATCCAATGTTGTCTCCTGCCACCAGGTTCTTTTCATCGGCGCCAGCCACAATGCCCACGTACTGCTCACCCAGCAAACCACTTGTCAAAATTTTCAAAGAACTGTCTTTGGGAAAATCGTACTGGTTTTGCAAAGCCAAACTGACTTTGGCTTGAAAGCTTTCGCCGTCAAATTGAATGCTGTCAACAC
The DNA here is from genome assembly GCA_903856875.1 of uncultured Burkholderiales bacterium. GTDB lineage: Bacteria > Pseudomonadota > Gammaproteobacteria > Burkholderiales > Burkholderiaceae_C > Limnohabitans_A. The sequence continues at coordinate 2,225 of CAIODE010000238.1, read as the reverse complement.
GGCCCACCACCACGCCAGCACTTTTCACGGCCGCGCCTTTTTTGAGACCCCCGATGTTGTCAAACTTGGCAGTCACCGTGTAATTTTTGGACCAGCTGTACTGCAACAAATTGGCTGATTTAAGCGCCAGAAAAAGCACCGCGGCCAATCCAATCAGCACAAACAAGCCCACCCACACATCATTTTTTGAACGTTGCATCACGTCTTCCTTAAATGCTGAACATCATCACAGTAAGGATGAAGTCCAGTCCTAAAACTGACAACGAAGAGATCACCACACTTCGGGTGGTGGCGGAAGCCACACCATCGGGGGTAGGCTGAGCCACATAACCTTGCAGCAAGGCAATGAAGGTCACTGCGACGCCAAAGACCAAACTCTTGATCATGCCGTTGCCGACATCTTTGAACACATCGACGCCACTTTGCATTTGACTCCAAAATGAGCCTTCATCGACGCCAATCAGCAGCACCCCCACCACATAACCACCCAAAATACCGACGGCACTGAAGACAGCTGTCAGAAGAGGCAGCGCAATGATGCCACCCCATAAACGTGGCGCCAAAATTCGCAGTTTTGGATCAACTGCCATCATTTCCAAGGCCGTCAATTGCTCACCAGCTCGCATCAAACCAATTTCTGCGGTAATAGAGGCGCCCGCCCTTCCTGCAAATAACAAGGCCGCCACCACAGGGCCCAGTTCACGCACCAAACTCAAGGCCACCAACAATCCGAGCGCATCGGCTGCGCCATAGCGTTGCAAGGTGTAGTAGCCCTGTAAACCCAAAACGAATCCGACAAACAAGCCTGAGACCGTGATGATGGCCAAAGAATAGTTGCCCAAGAAATGCACCTGATCGCGAACCAAACCAAAGCGTTTCAAACAAGCGCCCGACATCATGGCCAGTTGGCCAAATAAACGCGCGCCATAACCCCAATCCGCCAACTTTTGACGAACGGCAAAGCCAAGTTCAGCGGGGTGCAAAAAGTTCATGCTGACATGCTGCTGAAATCTTCAGCGATAGATTTGGCAGGGTAATGAAAATGGACAGGGCCATCACTCAGACCATTTACAAATTGGTGAATGAGCGGATCAGTGCTCTGCCGTAGTGACTCGGGCGTGCCTTGCGCTGCCACTTTGCCGTTGGCCAAGACCACCACATGATCGGCAATTTGAAACGTTTCGTCGACATCGTGCGACACCACCACACTGGTAATGCCAAGGCTGTCGTTCAACCTGCGAATCAGCCTAGCAGCCGTGCCCAATGAAATGGGGTCCAAACCTGCAAAGGGTTCGTCGTACATCATGAGATCGGGATCTAAAGCGATGGCCCGTGCCAAAGCGACCCTTCGGCCCATACCCCCTGAAATCTCAGAAGGCTTCAAGTTTCTGGCTCCGCGCAAGCCGACTGCATCAAGCTTCATCAAAACAATGTCGCGCACCATGGACTCAGACATCTTGGTGTGTTCTCTTAAAGGAAATGCCACGTTGTCAAACACATTCATGTCGGTGAACAAAGCGCCAAATTGAAACAGCATGCCCATGCGCCTGCGGGCTGCATAAAGTTGTTGTGTGCTCATCTGCCCAACATCTTGGCCATCGAATGTGAGTTGGCCATTGAGCGCGCGGTATTGACCGCCAATTAAACGCAGCACCGTGGTTTTACCCCCGCCCGACACACCCATCAAGGCCGTGACTTTGCCACGTGGAATGCCAAACGTCAGATCGTTCAAAATCACACGATCCCCGTAGCCGAAGCTGAGGTTTTTCAATTCAACCAGCAGTGGAGAGTTGGACAATGTCATGTGTTTCAAAAAACAAAAGCCGGGGTCGCCGGCTTTTGTAGGATAAGGCGTTCAGGTGAAGCTTGAGTGAAGTTTTGAAAATTCACACCCCCGCCTGTCTGCAGACATTTTAACGGGGTAAGTCGCTGGTTCCCATTAAGAATTCATCCACTGCACGGGCAGCTTGTCGGCCTTCACGAATGGCCCAAACCACCAAGGACTGACCACGGCGCATGTCGCCAGCAGCAAAAACCTTGGCCACATTGGTGGCGTAGCCGCCTGTGAACTCGGTGCTGGCTTTGGCATTGCCGCGGTTGTCTTTGTCCACACCGAACGCATCCAGAATGGTCGTAACAGGGTTGACAAAGCCCATGGCCAAGAAAACCATGTCAGCGGGGTAGATTTTTTCGGTACCAGGCACGTTGACCATTTTGCCGTCTTT